>JAWHBY010000033.1:0-20620 GCA_032568935.1 Parahaemophilus parainfluenzae | reverse complement strand
CTTTTAAGTTGGTTAAGCACTGCCGCACCTTGACTTGCAACCGCTGCCATATTGGCAAATTTCTGTGCCGGTGTAATTGCTGTCGGGTCGTTCATCGCTTTCATTACTGCCGCGTGTAAGTTGATCAGAGATTCGGCAATTTGGAATGATTTAGATATTGCGAAAAGCGTTCTATACGCAGCGGATTGCTTACCGCCTGCCGATTCGGCTAAACCAGCTAATCCATCAAATAATGATGCCGCGATATTCAGCTGTGTCGTCATCGCCTGTCTATCTAAATCCTCTTTACGTTGTCGATACTGATCTTCTATTAATGCTTTAGCCTCTTCAAACTGCTGAACGTTGATCAACTGTTGCTCATACAGCTCTTGAGCTTTGACAAGCTGATCTTCTCTTGTTATTTCATTCTGCACATACGGATCATTTCCAGAACCTCGAATATCATTAAAGAATGACCGCACTTTATTAGCTCTGTCATTATCTTCTTTAATCTCTTTCGCTTTCTGTTTTTCTAATGCTTGATCGTATGCTTGGGCCTCTAGCGCTAGATAATGTTTTCTCAACTCTAATGCACTACTAAAATTACGCTCTTTAGCATCTTTCTCGGATATAGCCATTCCATTGATTTTGGCTATACGTTGTTGATGCTGTAATTCCAATTTCTGCATCTCGTTAGCGTATTGCATATCTAGAGACGAGACATCGTTTGTCTTACTACGAGAACCGCGACTTGATTTCGCTGACGTTTTTTTATTTTCGCCTTTATTTATTATCGCTATTTGTTCATCGTAGTTTTGTTTAAGCTTATCAAGCTCAGCTTCTCTTAACTGCTCTATTGTTTTAAAGCCGCGTTTTTCAATCTCTTCTTTACTCAATTTAAGATTGTTTATGGCTTTCTGATCTATTTCGAGTTGTTCAGTTAGCTTTTGTTTTCGAGATTTTAGTTTATCTTCAATCTTTTCAAGTTGAGCCTTGCCCGCCTTCTCTTTTTCTTCTTGCTCGGCTTTCTTACGGCTTGATTCAGCAGCATCAGCCTCTGCTTTTTGTTTATCCTGTTCTTCTTTTAGTTTTGCTCGAGCCTTGTCTAGGTTAGCCTGTTGCTGATCCATTTGCTCACGCATTGCGGCCAACACTTCATCGCTACCATCAAAGGCACCAGATTCAAACTGTTGTTCTAGGGATTTTTTAGATTTCTCTAAAATCGAAATTTCATTTTCAAGATTTTTTACATGGGTCGCAGTATCTACGCCTTTCATTGCCTTAGTCAGCTTAATGAAAGCACCTGAAAGACTATCTACCACACCTTTAAATAAATCTGTAATACCTGTTGTTTCTGCGAACTGCTCTTTTAATTCGTCAGTTGCCTGCCATAATGTATCAAGCGAGCCTGATAATGTATCTTTTGCAGAACCCTCACCAGTACCACCAACGCGTTCTTGTAGCGCTTTAAATATAATTTCCTGTGCTTTAGCTTTATCACCAGTTTCAACAAAAGAATTGATTAAATTTTGCTGTTCTGATGTAAGCTCAATACCCTTTCTTTTCAGAATAGATATTGCCTCAGCTGGATTTTCTAAAGCTCGCCCAAGATTTCTAGCCTCGCTCGAAATATCAGTACCAAACGTTTCAGCTAGATCTTGAGATAGCTTAATAGCCTCTTTAAATGATTCGCCAGTAACGCTTTTAAATGTCATCATTACCGACATCGCTTGTCGCACACCATCGGTACTAGCAAGCGTATTCATTGCAACAGAGCGAGCAAACCTATCCATTTCGGAAGATGAAAAGCCAACAGCCGCACCAGTTGCTCTTAATTGAGCCTCTGTTCTTGCCATGTAGCGTTCTGTTTCTTCAAAAATCTTTATTCCATCGCCTAAAGAGCCAACAAAAGAAACAACCGCACCAGTTGCAGCAAGCGCCGCTGTTGCTAATCCACCTATAGCTAACTTCGTTAAGTTGATACTTTTTATTGAGTTGGCTAAACCATTTAACGCCCCTCTAGCCTTTGCCATCTCTTCGGTAAACTTAGCTGTCTCTGCCTCGAGTTTGATTTTTACATTGCTAATCTGATCCAATTCTCAATACTCCTGAATTTGCAGCGGATGCCTCCATCATTTCCTCGTCCGTCATTTCTTTTGCCGGTTCGTCAAAATTAAAGATAGAGAAATCCCTAGCCGTTACTACCTGTTTAGCGGCCGCACAGTTATAGACCGAACTTGTGATTATTCCGTAACCATAATCAAGCATTTCAAGCGTGAACGGTCGTTTCCCGAAATATCTGTACCAAGAAAAATACTCCGCAAGAGACATCTCACGGAGCATTCTTCGATAGTCCGCACGTTTGAATTCGTGCGCAAGCTTTAAAACAAAATCAAGTTCGGCCTCTAGGCGTTTTTTGACTCACCGTCCGCACTGTCTGCTTGCTCTACTTCTTCCTGATTTTCTGTTTTAGGGAAGTTACACACATTTTGAACAGCATCAAGAACGAGATATAAGTCATTATTTGTGAGCGTTGTTAAGACTTCATTTTGTAGCTCGTCAATAGTCTTATCTGTCTTAGTATGTGATAGCGAGAAAGCAATTAATCGTGCATGAGCTAGCAAGTTATTTCTTGTCATTTTATTAAGCTTTGCATTGATCTCTTTCTCTGTATCTTCCGCTTTAATTGGATCGGGTTTTTCGAGCGAATTCATGTACTCGACATATTCAAGATAATCTAAAGCAGACAGTGCGGATAACTGAAGAACTTGCCCATTAACTTCAAACTTGATTTGTTTTAACATGATTAATCACCTGCTTGATTTGTTTCAGCTAATAACGGTTTACCTACATTGGTTAGCTTGATTGTGCGTGTCATTGTTTCATTTTGTGGAACAGCTTTACCCAAAGAAGATACCCAAGCGAAATATACATCTCGAGTACCATTTGGATATACCACCAAGTAGAATTTTTTATTACCACTATCAAAATCTTTAACGATAGCTTGTTGAGCTGTATCGCCAGGCAACCACGCAAGAGTAATAGATGTTTCACCTGCTGATTTTGCACCTTGGCTTGTTGATTTCCACTCTGCGTTCGGATCGTCTAAGTAGTTATCTTCATAGCTTTCTGCGGTAACTTCACCAGGTGATAGCTCTTTAATTTTTGCAATACGATCCCAGTTTTCGGCTTTTTTGATTTCTGCCGCTGAAATTGTTCCACCTTGAATAGCTGTGGTTTCTTTCTCGTCTTTCAAACGGAAAAACTGAGTTCCAGCGCCTTTCATTGGTGTAGTGTCTTTTTTAGCCATTATTGACCTCGTAAGTGATGTTGTATTGGATATCGGCAGCGATCCACGTTGCCATTTGTTCATCTTGATCGTAATCAAACGAAGAGAATGAAGTTGTTTCAGTTAGACTGGATAGCGAATCTTCAACTATTCCACTCTCATAGATTTCTTGGGCCAGCTTGTCTAAATCATCTTCTCTAGATGCTGACTTCATAAACGCGGCAACGTGCAATGTAGCCTGTAACGTTCCATCAAGATAACCTGTAGGCGTAACATTACTGATAAACACCGCAACAGTAGGACTTTGATTCTCAATATCTGAGAATGATGGCTTTCCATTGCTGAACTCTTTAACCTTTGGCAGGTGAGCTGTTAGCCTATCAATAACTGCTCGTCTAATTTCTGAGTGAATTTTCATTTTTTAACCACAATTTGCATCTGTCTAATTAACTGATTCCTTAATTCCATAGGCATATCCTTTTCGTATGCGCGTTTAACTTCAGAATAAAAAGCCTCAGTTAGCGGAATCTTGAGTGGAATTTTAACTACATCGATTGGATAACGGTCTTTTCCTTGTCGTTGCATTACTTGCGTTCTTCCATTTTGGAGCGTTTGAATAAATGCTCTTTGGAAAAACCGATTGCCGACTTTTAATTGACCTTTATTTTCGCCCTTCCGAATGAATCTACCGTTACCTTTTACCATGCGAATAACAGGCAGATTGCCTCTATTAACCTTTATGAACGCACACAACCTATTAGATTTAGCGCGCTCAAGCCTAACTCGACCTTTTATTAGCCGCTTAGGAACATCCACTTTCTTGGATGTATCTATTACAGCTCTCACCATAACTTTGGCAGCAACATTGTTAATTGTCCGCGCCATTGCTTGTGGAACTGCTTTTTTATCAATGTCAGTTAATGCTTTCTTGGCTTTCTCGATGTCGTCATTAATTGCCATCAGTAACTTGCATCCTCTTCAAGTTGTAGAATGATTGTTCCTGAATTAAAGCTGAAACCACTAACGATATACTCAATGTTATTTATCGTTACGCGATCATTCTTCTTAGGTTTGTACCCTGAAGATTTGAATAGCGTAAGCGTGCGATAAATACCATTAATCGGTTCAAACTCTTTTGGAACCTCATCTAAAACCGCTTTATATTCTTTACCATTGATGACATAGACGGACATCATCACATCTGATATGACTTTGTCCGCCTGTGCGAGTGCTGCATCAAATGGACTAAGCGTTGATCTTGACATCTACGGTGTCCACTGATGCACCGCTTGCGCGCCACGCAACGCCTAAGCGTTTATTGCTACCAGCGGTAATCGTTGCCCCTTCGGTTACTGACCAGTAAACAACTGAACCTTGTTTGATATCATCAGCCGCTTTTGCTTTAACCGAAAATACACCAGTAGTTAAGCCAACGCCTACACCACCTTGAGCAACATCAGATACTGCGATTGCAGCAAGATTTTCCAAAATCACCACATCGCCACTTTTTACATTAGCGGCAGCGGTAAAGCGCACAGTGTTTCCGTCTTGTACGTAATTTTTAGCCATATTCAATTAATCCTATGATTTATTTAATAAAAAACCGCACCTTGTTTAAAAGTGCGGTCGTTATTTAGGGTGTTTTAAGTTACTTATTGGTAACTTTTACAATGCCTCGGTAGTCAATCACGTTAACACCTGCATCAATACGCACCTTGGTAGATACACCATCAACGGTAAAGCCTTGTTGTTGCTCCATGTATGGAGTGTCGATGCCGTCAAGATAGGAGACCTCAATAGCCTCTTTGTTAATTAAGTACCAAGATTTTTCATCCGCTGCCTGTAAGCGAGCAGATTTAACCGGAGTCACAATGTCGCGTAATGGATTGATGATACCAGAGTTAGCATCGGCACCCTCAACACTTGCGGACTTAATTAATTGTAAACCGCGAGTGTACATTGATGTAGGCAACAGCATAAATTCTGGCTCAATCGCTAACGGCTCACCGCGCGCATTAACAAAGCCATTCATCATTTGGATACCTTTGTCAATGTTGGCAAGGTCTAATACCGCATTAGTGATTGTATTTTTGTGAGATGCATCAAATAATGCTTTACCGTCTTGTGCTTTAGCGTTACCAGTTAATAGCGCAAACACTAACTTAGCGATTGTTGCACGTGCTGCTTGTCCCATTTTTTCAGGGATTTTTGTCAACAGGTGCATATCATCATTGAGGATTGCTTGACGGGTAATGCTAAATAATTGCCCGTAAGTCGCTAATGCAACGCTAGCGCCCTCATCACCGATTGTTCCGTAGGTGTACTCTTCGCCCTCGCCAACTTGAGGTAAGTGTCCAAAATCACCTAAACCAACACGCTTAGCGGCGCGGAAGTCGGTTAGCGTACCGCGTGAGGTAAACTGATCAAAGTTTTCCGCCGCAGTCTCCCAGCCTTTAAGTAATGATTTGTGCGCCACATCAATTAAGATTTGACCGAAGTCAGAGCTTGAGTGTGTAAATGCTAAGCCGACCATGCTCATAGCATTTTGACCAGATACACTAACGCCACGATCAACCAATGATGCACGAGCAAGCTCGCGTAAGGTCATTGCGTTGTAGGCATTGTCTTTGGCATTCGCTTTATCTTTATCGATGCCTGCACGAGCTAATAAGGATTGTTTAACGCTATCGCCAACAATATTACCGTTATCTGCATAAGGTGTTACTGCTGCGCTTGGGGTTGTACCTGCACCAAGTTTTGCTAATAATTTGTCTTTGGCTTGCTCAGCGGTAATTGATAAATCACCCAAGCACTCAACCAACAAAGAGTCGTGAGCTGAGCCAAACGGTGCGAATACTGCTTTAATATCTGCATTGCGTTTGTTTAACTCGGCTTGTACTTGAGCTGTATTATCCACTGGCACAGTTGATGATTTATTAACTGGCGCTGATTGTTCAGTTGGTGTTGCTTGTGGTGCAGATGCGCCAGCGTTGCCTTGTGGCTTAAACAACATATTTTTAATTTCATTAGGCATTTTTTCAAAGTCCTCTAATTTTCGTGATTTAATAGACGCCATCGCCACAAGTGGTTCGGCTAGTTTGTCAGCAAATCCTTGTTCAACACATTCTTTACCGTTGAGCCAAGTTTCCGCTGATAGCATTTCTGCTAATTCTTCAGGTGTTTTTCCTGTTTTGCTCGCGTAAGCTGGGATTAGCGTATTTTCGACCTTATCTAATAGGTCGGCATATTTGCGCATATCCTCTGCATCGCCACCTTGGATGCCCCAAGGCTTGTGGATCATCATCATTGCGTTTTCGGGCATAATTACTTCGTTTCCAGCCATTGCAATAACGCTCGCCATACTTGCCGCCAAACCGTCAATGTAAACTGTCACATTAGCTGGATGATTTTTTAGCAAGTTGTAAATCGCGATGCCGTCAAAAACATCACCACCTGGGGAGTGGATATGTAAGTTAATCTGTTTTAAGTTATTGCCGCAGGATTTTAAATCTTGTGCAAAACTAGCCGCAGACACACCCCAAAATCCAATCTCATCATAAATTGAAATTTCTGCTGTATCGTTGGCTTTGGCTTTGATTGAGTACCAAGACTGGTTATTCGTCTTTGTCCCGCTCGTTGCCATCGCCATTGGCGACAGAATCATTTTTTGCTTTTTCATTTGTCGTACCTGTGTTAGTTAAATCTGTGTCAAACTTGAGACCAAATTTGCGGTTTTCTTCAACCTCAACTCTACGTCTGCGTTTAACTTCTGCCGGGTTGCTACCGCTTGCGCGTACTGCTTGGCTTTCGGTTGCCAATCCACCTTTGATGCGCTCTTTCCACGCTTGCGCCTCTTTTGTCGGATCAATCCACGGCATAACAGGGCCGCTATAAACAGCGTTATAAAGTGATGCAGGATCAATATCGACTGGCACCTCAATTTCGCCGCTGACAATCGCCATTTTTAGCCATTCTCTGTATATCGGGCGTGAGATGTGAGCAACAAAGGTATCTTGTAAAACGGAGTAGCCCTCAAAGCTCTCCACCAACTCTTGGCGTTGGCTTGAGTAAGTGCCGTTATAGTCACGGGCAATGCTTGAGTAACTTGATCGAGTACCAGCTGCCGTTGCTCTTAATTGCCCATTACGAAAGGTTTCAAGGTTAACGTTTGGGCGGTTTGAGTTAATTAACCCGATATCTTCGCCTGGTTTTAGATCATCAATGATTGCACCGGGAGCAATCTCAAAATCACGCTCTGGGCTGTCTGCGCTATAATCCTCATTATCCCCGTAGAGTGCGGCATCACCTTTTTTGATGTACATCGTAAAAGCGGCGGCAATTCGTGCGGCCACACGCTCGCTCTCCTCGTAGTCTTTTAGATCAGCAAGTCGGATAATTACACCGTGCAACATCGACACACCGCGTAACTGGTGCAAGCGTTTTTTACACGCAAGGTGCAACATATTCTCTGCCGGCACTGATTTAACTCGCCCGTAAGTGCGGTTATTTTCCTGAGGGTTATCCATGTAAACACGGTAAGACACAGGACGGCGCCAAGCATTAATCTCTATGCCTTGGATCACATTAGCTGTATCAGATTGCCACATAGGCACAAAATCAGGCTCTAATGCCTCAAGGCTAAATGCAATGCCCGTGCTATGATTTAGACCCGCCACATACCCGCGTACGAGTTGGATAAATACTTCCCCATCACGGAGCCACGTGCGTAACAACATCCGCTCAAGTTCAGGGCGAGTAAATTGTCCTGTAACCTCAGGTCTAACAGACCATTCCGCCCATTTCTTTCGGATTTGTTCTGCTAAATCCTCATCAACATCACCACTTAAATTAAGTGGCTGTGGCTCAATATGAATCCCTCTAGAGCCAATCACGCGCTCTTCCATTTTGTCCAAAATGCCGATCACAATATCGTGATTTTGGTCTAATGCCCGAGCTTGTTCTCGCAAACTTACTGCACTTTGTTTGGTCGATACGTTCGCACCTTGGCTTTCACGTTTTGCTTTGTGCGTACGGTTTGGCATAGCCGCCTCATACGCATTCATGACATATCGGTTTTTAGCTCGCTGTGCGCCCCATTTAGGCGAGATTGCGGCAATCGCTTTATCTACTATTCCCATCTTTAAAATCTCGCATATTTGATTCTGTGGCGTTTAACGCGCTGTCTTGTTTCCGCCAGTAACTCATTAAGCATTTGTTGATAGCGGTCACGTTGTTTTGTCCATTCTGACACTTGATAAGATACCGACCGCCCATTAAAGCTCACTTGGCTTTGGGCGTTTTCAATTTTTTCATCAAGCGTTCGGATTTTTTCTTCTAATTCGTCTCTTTCGTAGATAGCCATTTTTGCCCCAATAAAAAACCGCACTTTTTTACGGTGCGGTTAGTTAAGTAGTGGTAACTCAATTTGCAATTTATCTTCAAAGATTTTTAGTGTTGCTTCAAGCAACGGCTTTTTACCTTTCCATTCATTTAGCGCCTTACCACAAACACTTGCTAATTGTTTTTCGGCCTTATGCTCGCCCAAGGCTTGGTAATATTGCTCGAGTAATGAGGCGTTACCTTTTGCCATCTGATCTGCCATGTAGTCAAAGGCTTTAATGTAAGATATTTTAATCCCCATTGCCTTTTTAGACTTATACCCCATTACTAATAGTAAAAAACCGTTTTTAGTTAATTCGTAGTAGGGTTGCGGCTTTCCGTTCTGTAATTCATTGTTTTTAAAGCAAAGTCCAAAGTTGGATTTTGTAAAATCATCTTCTTCACAGTTTTCTAATAGCAATCTGATATCACGCATAACATGACTATGCTGCTTGCTGAAAACTTTTGCCACAATTTCCGATGTTGTTACAGTTTGATGATCTTTGATTTGTATAAATTGTTTAAAATTTTCGGGATTTGCTAATTGCATTTTCTGCCTCCAAATTTAGATAATAAAAAGCCCCAACTATCTCTAGTCAGGGCTTGAGTTATTACCGCAACATATCCACCTTTTTATAGGCTCGGTATCTACCGATTTAAGGCTGTCTAGGAGTTAAAGCCAACCGCTTTTTTTACTTCCGCCACCATTTAGCCAATTACTTTTTGTCTTGGCTTTCGGTTGCGGTTTAACTTGTTCAATTTCTACCGCACTTTCTGTTTCTTCTTCCTGTGCGGCTGTTTCTTTTCGGATTACATTAGGGTTTACGCTTGGCAATTTCGCCCAATATGGGACATTATCCTCATCTCCCCACTTAATACGCTCATAACCACGCAAAATAGCGATCGCATGGGCATAGCAAAATAAGTCAAACGCCTCATTATTGCCCTTACCAGGTTTACGCCATTTGCCGTCTTGTCCGCGCTCCTCATAAGTCAGCTCATCAAAAAACCATTCGCCAAGCCACGAAGGAAAATGAATATAGTTAGCTCCAACCGTATCACGGCTTAAGGCATTGCTAATTCGGTCTTTTAATTGATCTGTTTGGAGTAAATACAAAGGCACATCACCACGTGCTTTAGCATGACGATCTGACCGTGAGGTGTTATCAGGATAAGTGCGAGAAATCAGTTTTTGGCGCTTGGTGCTATCACCTTTGACGAGATACACTCGTTTTGATATGCCATCACGCTTGCATCTGCGCCAAAACTTATAGGCGTTATCTGTTACACCGTCCTCACCGCCACTATCCACCGCCATTGCAAGGATTGGCATAAATCCGCCATCTAAGCCCTCGATGCGATATTGCTTATTAAGCACATCACTAATGAGTAAATCCCAGTCCTCAGGGTAGGCGGACGGATCAATCGGGAGACTTTCTCCATCGGAATTGCTCCGCATTGATGATTTAATGTTGTATCTATCAATGAGCCACCGTTCGCTATTTTCACCATAGCCAACAATTTGGACGACAAAACGGCGATTCCGCCCACCCTGTACATCAACCGCAGCTAATAAAAAACGGCACCCATAAGGCACCGTTCTTTTTTCTGTATCTTCTCGCCGCTCCATTAGTTCATCGCTTTGACGTTGTTCTAGTGCGGAGCGTGGTAAATAAGGCAATCCCCAGTCTGTATTTGTTACTGCCTTTAGCGTTTCTTCACTACCTGTCATTTCAAATTCATGTTCAGCGGTGAGTAATTTATAGGTTAATTGCGCCCATGTTTGGTAAGCGGCTGCAGGGCCTTCCAGCCAAAATGATGCAATACGTGAGTTTCTGCCATCGCCATGGATTACACCATCTTTATCTATCATTTGCCCCTCTTTTAACCACTTGCCGCCGATGTTTAATGCGCGTTTCTTATCAGGCTCGATCAGTGTTTGACAGTGTGGGCATTGCAATCGAGCTTTTTCGCTTGCCTTAACATAATCAGTGTCATCTCGATAGCCGACCATGTTAGCCATTGATGGCTCAAACCAATCAGAGCAATGTGGACATTGCCAGTAAAAACGACGTCTATCTCCTCGGTTATACAGAGATAAAATACCAGTTGTCGGAGGTGCTTCGTGTGTTGATTTTGGGTGATGCTTTAGATCGACAATATCCTTACCTGGCGAACTCTCTACAAGTGTCATACCAGCACTCATAAATGTAGTCGTACGTTTGGACGCTAAACTAAAGCCATCGCCCTCACCGTCCACATCATCTGGCCAGCGGTCGTAGTCAGTTAATGCAACGTATTTGTAGTCAGACGATGACAATACATTAATTGATGGCCAACCAATCTTTAACAGGTTACCCGCTCTAAAGTATTTATCGTGTACGTTGTTGTCGTTTTTACGCGGGCTTAATCTTTTAGCTATCTCAGGCGAGCATCTAAATGTGCGGTCTAAACGTTTGCGACTGTGTTCGCTCGCCTTTTCTTGTGTTAGTTGCACAAGCAAAAAATCTGACGGGTCGCAAACAATCGAGTAGGTTATCCACCCATCAATTAGACCAACCGTTTTACCGGTTCGCGCAGGTCCGACAAAAATCACCGCATCATACTCACGAGAGTTAAGACAGTCCATCGGCTCTAAAATATATGCCGCAGTGTCTTTATCCCATTTAACAGAGTTTCCGCCACCAACAGGCACGCGCATATACTCAGCGACTGCCTCTGACACCTTCATTCGACGTGGAGGCTTAAGCAGATTTGCAATGTCTCGTCTAATGTCTTTAGCTGATGCAAACATTACCGCTCCTCTGACTTATCATCGCCAGCCTGTATGTGCGATGACATTTGCGACTTAACGTCATCAATTACCTGTATTACACGGGTTAATTGTGACGGTGTTAATCCACAGTCACGCTCTAAAATATCTGGTAAAGTATCAAGTGACTGCACTACTGCTTTTGCCAAAAAACTCATCTCTTGAGCAACTTCAAAAGCGGGTACTAGCTCTCCAGTGTCGCGCTCATATTTAAGTCTTTCGTTCTCCGCCTGCCAAAATGCCCGTCTCTCAACGGGTGACAAACTATCAACATCTGCCGTCATTTTTTCGGCAAGCCCGATTTTGATTAAATCGGATATTGCGTATAACTTTAATTTTGAGTTACTACCGATAGCAGGAGTAAGTCCTGCGACCCGTTGCGACACGGTCTGACGGTGCATTCCGACAAGTTCGGCAATCTGATTTATATTGAGTTTTAAATCGAATAAATTATCCATACCGAGACCGTAAAAATGCCTAAAAAGTAAAAAAGATGATGATGCCTAAGATGTCAAAAAACTGTCGAAAACCGCGCGCCCGAAACCCCGTGGAAAGGGGTATCCCCTCAGGAGTACCTTTTAATCTTTAAAATCAAGCCTTTAAAATAAAAAAAGACCGCACTTTATTTGGCGGTCTTTATCTCTCCTTAAGATTATTTGCTATGCAAAAGCTATCTCTTTAACTCCTTGCTTAATAGTATCAACAAGGAGCGTTCTATTTTCTGCATTGATTTGAATGTCTTTATCCATACGCAAATAAACAGCGATTTGAGAGAGTAAATCATTTAACTGGCTAGATAGCACTCTATGCTCAAACTCTGGCAACCCACAATTATTTGGCTCTACCCATTCATAAATACTTTTAATCTTGATGAACAGGTCGGCTAAGTCGGAGTCACGAACATTATCACTGTTAATTTTGCTTATATCCAATAACACAGGCTTGATGAAGTCTATAAAGTTTCTATTCGCAGCTTTACTTAAAAAATAGAGGCGTAACTTCAATCCAGGTATGATATATGATTTCTCGTAGTGTGGTTCCATTGTTATTCCTGTTAATCTTTTTAACTTATGAAATATTACTACCACAAAAGAATAAATCAACCTTAGATTACTTATAGGCCTTAGTGCTTTCAATCCACTTGTTAATATTTGTGATTTGGCTCGCACACATATCACGCTCACCTTGCACTATGATTAAATGCTCTACTGCCTCACCGTATGTGCTACCAGTGAATGGTGTTTTCACGCAAGGCGTTAAAAATGCTTGAGGCGGATAGATATACTCCGTCTTGGTTGTTACCTTATTAGTGCAACCGCTCAATAGCATCGTCATAGATGCGAGTGTTATAACAAGGCTGTGATTTAATAATCTTTCTGACAACTTGTACTTTGTCTTGTGTTGTTTGTTTAATCTCATCGTTAATAACTCGCTGTTGCTCTACTGCTTGGCGCTCTACCTCAATCGTATCTTTTAGCGATTGATTAACCTTTTCTTGCTCTGCAATGAGGCTAGCCTGTGCTTGGTTTTCGGCTCTTAAGTCATTTATCGCCCCGTGCTGATACCAAATCCAACCACACAGGCTAGCCAATACTGCAAGGTAAATCAGGGTTGATTTATTAACCATTACACCCCTCCATACTAATCCACCATTAACGCACGAAATAATCTACATCGGTCATCTAAACCATTAGTGCCGCCGTTAATTCTGATTGTCACTTTTTGGACGGAATCAATAGATGCCAAGTCGTTAAATATCCAGTACCAGACCGCAGCTTTAACCGCCAAATCTAAGTTACTTGATACTTCTTTAGGGTTAATCGTATCGCCTAACCAACGGGCAAATCGGATATAGTTATCTTTACCAGTGATTTGAATTAATCCACGGCCACGATAATTCCAGCCGTCCATTGTTTCTTCTGGGCCATTCCCCATTCGGTTTGCGTAAACTCGGCTTGCAATTTTTTCTGGCTTCCGCTCGTACTGGCGAGCGATGTTAGGATTAGGAAAATACTTACGGAAAACTCTCATCAAGCCATCAGCCGAATAATTTAAGTTTTCGCTAAAAGTGGTAAACCCCGCTGTTTCGTGCCCGCATTGAGCAAGAAACATTGCTTGTTGTTGTTTGTTATAACAGCCAGCCAAATCAATATATTTTGATATTGCCTGATAAGCCCCTTTAATTGCTTTTGGGAAAACTCTATTGAATGTCGTTTCGTGGATAATCATTGTCATCTTTGTCAATCCTACGATTAATAAACTTAAACAAGAATTCGCGTATTTTTTCGGTACCGATAAATCCAATCATCGTCCCGAAAAAAGCTGAAAAATCTGTGTGACCGAATATATGAGTACACACAGGCACTGCCACCCCAGCAATAGATGCGCAAATCATTGCATCAATAAATACATAGCGAAATGCTGGTTTCTTGCGCATAAATCCCATTCTTAAAAGCGACATAAAAACCGCTGCGCCAGCACTTTGAATTGAACCGTTGCCAAAATTGATTTGTAACCAAGCCCAAATCAAAGCCCATACATCTGGATCTTTCATAGGCATTATTTTTTTACCTCAAATAAAAAAGCTCACATGTATTAGTTTACTTGTGAGCTGAATATATGGCGGACGATGCTAGACTTGAACTAGCGACAAACAACTTAACAGGCTGCCACTCTACCGACTGAGTTAATCGTCCAATAAAAAACCCCGACCGTTTCCGATCAGGGCTATAAAATTTACTTATCGCGTTCGCTACGCGCTAAAACCGCAACTTATACTTTATACTACAACTTTACTTGCAAGTAATCAAGTGTTTTTTAGATAAAAATATTTCTAACTCAATAACTACTTTATTTATATGAAGATTGAGTCATAACCATTTTATTATCTGACTTAGAACAAGTTATCAGGGTAACTCCATCATTAGTCCAAAATTTAACTATATATGCAATAGCCGTATCGGCAATTACCGAAGTTGGATAATAATCTTTAATTGAGTCAGATACCGTCTTCGCTGTTAAAACACATTGTTCAAAATCCATATATTTTGACTCTGAAGATGATGGTCCTTGCTCAGGGAAATTGCCAGAATTTACCATGCTATTTAACTGTTCAGGTGTATACTGCTTTGCTTGTACAGAAAAGGCAATTGGTAGAAAAAGTAAAGGCAATAAGAATTTTTTCATTTTTCGATCTCCATGCAGATTAAAACTAGTTATATTTTATAAATATCGCTTAGTGGTTTCTGCGATCTAGATCACAAATAAAAAATCTATATAGGTCTAATTTAGATCTATATAGATTTATTTATCCCAAAAACATAAACTTAATTTTCGCTGCAACAAAAGCACCTTTCAAAAATCTAATACCTTGCGCACGTTCACGATACATCTTGGCAGGTGAGATATTAAGGGCGTTACAAATCTCTCTTTCGCTTGCTTGTTGAATATACAGAGCCATCAGAATTTGATACTGCAATAAATCGTCATCGTGTAGGTTCATTATTTGCTTTTCAATCTTTAAACACTCGTCATCGGTTAAGAATTTGATATAAGCCTTTCTTGCTGTCGGCAGTACGGGAATTGAAATTGTTGTGCTTGGATATTCTGTGCCAATACGGTCACGCCCCCAACAACTACCCCATTTTTCTAAAATTCGCTCAACGCTATAACTCATTCTTGGCTCCCGTCTAACTCTTTTATTTTCGCTCTGTAAACCTTGATTAATTCTTTAAGCTCGGATATTTCCCATTTTTTAATTCGATGTTGATTTTCTTCTAACCACTCAACTTCTTTTTCGCCAATCTTCTCAACCAGTCTTGGTCTATATCCGTGAATATTCCCACCACCAACAAAGAGATTGCATCTAATGCAGCCTGAATGAATATTCCTTTCGTCAAACCTTAAAAATGAACTTCTACCTTGTGGAATGAAGTGCGATGCTTGAAAACTTGGTTTCCATACTGCACCGCAAGCAATACAAGGCTGACCTTTGTCTCTTAATCGGATAAACTTATTCACTTCTTTTTGGAGTGCTTTCAGCCAATGACCTCTATCGTTTTCTAGTAGTTTTTTCTTTCGCTCTTTTAATTGAGCTTTTTCTTGTTTCTCTCGTTTCTTTCTTGCTTGCTCTTTGGAAAGGATAATTGCACATTTTGGCGAGCAGACTTTTTGCATTGAGCTTATTGTTTTGACAAAGTAACAACCGCATACCTTGCATTTGGTTTCCTTGGGTTTCTTAGCCATATTTAGCCTCTATAAATGGTTTTCTTGTTGGTGCGATTTACTGGATAACTTATTGTTGGACGTGTTGTTACAGAATCTACTTTCCCGACATTCGCTAACACTGCTGCCAATGCTGCCGTCAATGCTACTGTTAAAATTGTTTTACCGTGGTCAACGTGTCCTATTGTTCCAACATTCACAACCGGCTTTGTACGTTCAAATTTTTCTTTCTCATTCATCGTCCGCACCCTCAACAAAACAAATAATCAAAAACACCACCACAAATAGAACTGCTGCCATAACTATTTCCTCTCTCATTTAAAATCTCAATGCATCGTTAAACTTAACTCCATTTTCGGCGCCCCAAGCAGTTATATATTCGATTAAGCTCGCTAATCGCTGTACGCCCATTTGTGCGGTGCTTTCTCGTAGATTGATTACCTCACCCTCAAGCCCGATTACCATCTCAGCTTTACCGCCTGTTGCGATTTTGTGAGCTGATACCATAATCATTTTCCAGGTGTCGATGTCTCTTTTCTTGCCGTTAAATTCACACTGTTTGCTAATATCGCTTAGTAGTGCGTGTAATTTTGAATTCTGCTCAAGTGAGCGTGTCATAGGTTGGATTTTTACCACCAACGGTTTTTTATCGTCCGTTGGTAGTTCTTTTATGAATTCAATGCAATTCAACCGCACCTGGCTTGAGCGCAGGAAGAATTGTCTTTTACATTCCATTGTAGCCACCGACTTTTTTAATAAAATCAAGGCTAACAGAACGCATTACAAAATCTTCCATCGCTGGATCAAACACTACGATCATCTGTCCTTTTGAGTTTCCTTTGATTTCTTTGCCTGTTATCGGGTGAATAAATGCAATTCGCCCACCTGTAATATCAATCACTTCATTGGCCACGTTGTGAATGTGGTTTTGATACCACTGTGTAGATTTGTCGTTATTGAGTAACATCACGACTAAATGTCCGGCATCGCGTAATTCTTTCGCTCGGACTAAAAAAGGCGTTACATCAGAGTATGGCGGATTTACATAGATATGCGTTGGATATCCATTACATTCTGATAAATCATTTATCTTTCCGATCACATCATCGCCAAGAAAATCTAAAGCGATATTGTCATTGTCTCCCCATGCTGGGCCGATTCCGATCCATTTTGGGAATAATTTATTTTTACTATCTGCCGCTCCGTCAACATCAAACCAACCAAACCGAATCTCTAAATAATTTCTGCAATATTTCGGCGTTTGCCATGTATCTTTATCAAATTTTTGTTCTGTCATTTACGCAATCCCCATAATTTCTTTAATCTTTGCCACACCGTTTTTTGATACTTCTGGAGGGATAACCTTAGGCTTTTGCTCTAGCAGTTCTGGAATTTTAGGAAATTCAAATCCAGTGCGAGCTTTTTCAACTACTTCGGCAAGGATTTTCGGCATAGCTCTTTGGCAATCTTCCCATTTCTTTTTGCCGTAACCGTCATAGATTGTTTTTAACAAGTAATACTCTGCTCTTGAGCGGAATTTGAAGTTATGAGGCTCTTTCGCATAACCGAAGTATTTTTGAAGTCTAGCCTCTAACTCGTCTTGTGTTGGCAATCCTAATTCATGGTTGTTGTAACTGTTACACCAAGAAATAAACTCGCCTACACTTGGCAAATATCCGTTTGTTTTCGCTCTAGCTGCCGCCATTCCACGTTTAACCTGCTCAAACGTTTTAATGCCATTCTCGGCAAAGCCTAAAATCCATTGTTGCTTAAGGATTTCTAACTGTTCACCGCTAACGTTTAACAAAATCGGACAGCTTGCAGTCAAGTTTGCGAAAATGCGATCTATCATCTGACGAGCTTGGTCTGGAACTTCTTTAAAATTAGCTTGCTGTGTTGTTAATTGGTTCATCAGAACACCTCCGCCATTTTTTCAGGCGTTCCCCAGTTTGTTGAATTTCGTTCTTGGAATGTTGTTCTGCGTGGTTTTCTTTCGCTCGCTTGTTTTTTGATTGATAGCTGAATCCATTTTTCACGCAGACTTGACGGACTTAAAATATTCAACGACCAAAACGGATCTTGATTAGCCCACTGAAAAAGCTCACAAATATCTCTATGTGTTCTACCATCACGCTCACGCATCAATCTCACGCAATTCGCCCAACTATCCATGCTCTTAACCTTGAATTCTGGATTTAATTTTTTTAACAACTCAAAAATCCATTCCGCAGCTCGCATATCATCAGGCGAGAAAGAATATTTTTTTGCTCTCTGCTCCGTCTGGAAAATTTTTTCAGACGAAGAAGTATTATTATTTTGTATAGTGTTTTTATTGTTATTTTGTGTGTGAACTTTTTTCACCAGATCTGATGAACTTTTTTCACCAGTTTGTGAAAAATTTTCACCAGTTTTATCTGATGAACTTTTTTCACCAGTTTGTGAAATCTCAAACGCTTTCACTGAATAAGTATTCAATTTGCGTTCGCCACCTGAACGCTCAAGTAATCCCATTTCAACAAGTGATTCACAAGCAGTTATAACAGAACGATTACTTAACCCTGTAACTTCCATAAATTGACTAACGGAAATACTGTCTGATTCTTTATTCCAGCCTTTTGTTTTGCGAACCACAAACAAATAACATTTAAGTTCTGCGCAAGTGAGTTTTGCTAGTAGCTCATCTATGACGGAATTCGGGATTTGAAAAGCGTTGGGGATAAATTTACTCATTACGCAGCCGCCTTATTTAACATTGTGGATAGTTTTGCTAGCCCTTTGGCTGTAACTAAAACTTGAGGATATATTTTTTCAGTTCCGTCAGGTTGTGTGACGGGGTGAGCTTTATGCTCTAAATAACCGCGTTGCAATTTGTCTTGATAGGCAATCCAAGCAGATCCGACAGTACGCTTATAAATCCACCCATTAGCAAATAAAAATTGGTTAAATGATCTTGGTTGCATTTGGAGGTGTTTGGCTGCATTGGTAAGATTCATTGCGCCTTCAGTTGCGGTGGCTAAGCGGTCAAAAGCTTCTACTTTTGGCGCGTTCTGCTCTTTTTCCGCTTGTAATTGAGCAGCAAGCATTAACGCTTCGGAAAATGATTGCGGGATAAGTGCGGTTTGATTTGGTTGTAATTTGCCTTTCACTACCTTGTCAAAAGTGTCATAGACTTTTACTTCAAATTCTGGATTAATCCACGCAGCGTATTTGTAAACTAGCTTTTCTGCAGCGTAGCAACCTTGATTTGTTCCACCGTTGATGATCTCCAAAGCAGAATGCAGATTTGCATTGTGGTTATCTAGCACCGAAACAAAGTCTTTTGTGCCTTTTAGGCGCAAAAATTGACTTGGTGCGTGAATAGGGTTTCCGCCACTTGCTCTGTGTAAATCATTTAAACAGTAGCGCCCTTGACTATCTTGTTTGATTTTTGTATTATCGATAACGATTAATTGATTCATTAATTACTCCTTGTGAGTGTAAAGACCACGGTTGCCGCCGTGGTTTTTTATTGCCGTTTATTTAGCGAGATCACGCACTCGATTGAGTATTGTGTTGCTGCCAAATGTTTGCCTAATGCTTGACGGATTTTGTCTTCTTCTTGTGAAGTGATTTCACCGTCTTCTAACGCCTTTTCTAATACAGCAAATAACAACCCACGCGCAGAAAGCTCGTGCAGTTGTAGATTGGCAAGCTCAACCTCGTCTAATTCATTCTCCGTTACATCTGGCACAAAACGTCCGCCAGCTTCAAGACAAAGTGCCTCAATAAATTGAGAACAACCAAATTCTTGCTGAACCGCGATTAACTCTTCATTTTTGAACCGTTGGCCCTTTGTTTGATAAAGACGATTATTTAATTCACTTTCAGTAAATCCTAAGAATCCAGCTACCGCACTTTTACCACCTGGTACTTTCTCGATCATTTCTATAATGGTTTTTTTCATTGTCATAATTTTTCCCACTTTTTTATGGTTTTCTTTTATTGGTAGTTTGTTAAATTAGCTTTGCGAATTGAGGGAAAAGCTCTTTAACAGATAAACCTGTTACTTTTACCCACTTTTCGGGTGTTACCTTGTCCGTTGTTAATTCTCCACCTCGTCTTTTAATTTGGTTGATAAACTGAGGACTTACACCCAATGCATCTGCTAATTTTTTTTGAGATCCAATGGCTTTGATTGCCTTATCAATAGGTGTCATTAACATTCTCCATTAAAAATTAGTCATCCTGATTAAATCAACTTTATGTTAACTCAAAAATCAACATTAATCAACATAAAGATGATTTGATTTAATAAACAATTTGTTTATATTGGTAACAAAAGGAGGGTTTATGAAAAACGAATTTGATTCCCCTGTGAAACGAGCTGTTTCTAAAAGAATTCAGGAAGTGGTTAACGATAATAGAGTTGGATCTAATAAGGCTCTTGCGGATTTGATAGGTGTTAAGCCGCAATCTGTTACAAATTGGATTCAGCGCGGGCAAATTAAAAGTGAAAACGCAAGAAAGATCCAAGAAGTGCTTGGGTATGACATGGGCTGGGTTTTGGCTAATGATGTCGCAACAACTGACATTGGAGCAAATCAAACAATTAATAGCTCAACAGTAAATATCACTACTGCAAATAATATTTATAACAATAATCAAGCAGATCTATTGAGTAATGAGCAAGGTTTAACTCATAGACATAAGATTGATTATTACGATGTACGGTTGGCCGCTGGATTGACAGGGTTTGAAAACTCTGATTATCCAGAAATAATCTCAAGTTTGTATTTAACCGACGAGGGAATGGCTCAGTTGGTCGGTAAAAAGTCATCA
Organism: Parahaemophilus parainfluenzae; assembly: GCA_032568935.1. Lineage (GTDB taxonomy): Bacteria > Pseudomonadota > Gammaproteobacteria > Enterobacterales > Pasteurellaceae > Haemophilus_D > Haemophilus_D parainfluenzae_AE. The sequence continues at coordinate 119 of JAWHBY010000033.1, read as the reverse complement.
GACGGCATTTGCCTTGTGAATGTACCAACCGATAGTATGGAGCCGACCATAAGAAAAGGCGATATTGTCTTTTTAGACACGAAAGTTAATGCTTATAGTGGCGATGGTATATATGCCTT
>JAWHBY010000032.1:0-20677 GCA_032568935.1 Parahaemophilus parainfluenzae | reverse complement strand
CATTCGGCTTCATATAATAACTACTAGAATTGGTTACGTCTACACCGTCATCACTTTTAAACCCACTACAAATTCCAGCTGGTGAAACGAAAGTTGTTTGTAATAAGAGGTAAAATATGAAGAAATTAATTTCTATCGCAGTGTTAACTATTTTAACGGCTTGTACCGCACCTCAGGAGGCTTCAACAATAGGGAATGGCGTCGCTGCGTATGATATGAATACGGTGCAAGATTATAATGCTCGAGTAATAAGTGGCAATACGGTAAGTGCTCGAGAAAAAGCGGAAGTTGCACAAAGAGACAGTATTCCAAATGAAATGAATGCTAGCGATTATCGCCCAAAAATGACTGGGTATTCCCGCTATCCTCGATATCCTGTGGCCATTATGCCTGCATTTGGTTATTGCCATTATTGTTGGTAATTAAATTGATAACAAATAACCGTACTAGAAAAAAGTGCGGTTATTTTTTATCTTTCTATAAGTTTAAAATGGATTTCACAAATGGAATGGTCAGATTTCGTTTAGCTTGTAGTGAAGCTTTATCGAGTTTCACTAATGCCTCTTTTAATGTTGCCATATCACGATCTAAACGAGTAAATATAAAATTGGCAGTATCATCTGAAAGTGTAATGCCTCTTTGATGAGCATTCTGTTTCAATAAAGCAAACTTTTGTTCATCACTGAGTGGAATCAATTGATAAATTTCTCCCCATTTTAAGCGAGAAGAAAGATCTGGTAATTTAACAGGGAGAGCCGTTGGAGATTGATCTGCACTGACAACTAATAAGGTTTTGCCATTAGCCTTAATACAATTAAAGAGATCAAATAAGGCAATTTCCCATTCTGAATTTCCAATAATTGTTTGCAAATCATCTAAACAAACTAATTCTTGCTGTTCTAAATTCTCAAAAACTGCCGTGGAAAAATATTGTGATTTGCTCAATGGAACATAAATGGCGCCCCGTTGTTGCTGGATATATTCATTACAGAGTGCGCGTAGAAGATGAGTTTTTCCGACGCTTTGGTTTCCCCAAAGGTAGAAGAATTGTTGTTGTAAATCAGCCATGTTTTGGCGTAAAGAATTGAGCAATAATGCATTATTATCGCTATAAAAATTCTCAAGCGTTTCATCATCAATTTGATGAATAGGTAAAGAAAGTTGCTGATTCACGGATTAATGAGTTGATTTAAAATAAAAAAGAAAGGGCTAAATGTTCATTTAACCCTTTTGTTTGGGAAGTTTTATTCTACTTCATTTTTTGCTTTTGGCAAAATCAAGTTCAGTACAATGGCAACGATGGCACAAAGGCTAATCCCTTTTAGGGAAACAACATCGCCGACGTTGACAAACATATTACCAATCCCGAACGTCATAACTACAGAAATAATGCAAAGGTTACGAGGTTCGGTTACATCTACTTTGCCTTTAATTAAGGTACTCATCCCAACAACGGCAATCGAACCGAATACCAACATCATAATGCCCCCCATTACGATAGTTGGAATAGTCGAGAGGAATGCACCTACTTTACCACAGAAGGAAATTGCAATTGCCCATACCGCTGCCCAAGTCATAATATTAGGGTTGAAGTTACGAGTGAGCATGACTGCACCGGTTACTTCGGCATAAGTGGTATTTGGTGGACCACCTACTAATGAAGCTGCAGCCGTTGCGACACCATCGCCTAATAAGGTGCGATGTAAGCCTGGTTTTTTAAGGAAATCTTTACCTGTTACAGAACTGATTGCCATAATACCACCAACGTGTTCAACGGCTGGTGCGATAGCAATGGGTAGCATATAAAGAATGGCTTCTAAATTAAATTCTGGTTTGGTTAATTGAGGTAATTCAAACCATTTTGCGTCTAGAACAGGTTGGAAATTAATTAACCCTAGGAATAAACAAACCACATAGCCAGCAACAATACCAAACATAATTGGAATCAGTTTCATCATGCCTTTGGCAAATACCGCAACAGAAAGGGTGGTGACCAAGGTAATCATCGAAACCAATACCGAATGCTCATAGCTATATGCACTGTTTTTACCTAATGCCATATCAACAGCAACTGGTGCAAGTCCCATACCAATAATGATAATTACGGGCCCCACAACAACAGGCGGGAAGATTCGTTCGAGTGCAGCACTGCCGCGTAATTTCACTAAGGTTGACAGTGCGAAATAGACGAAACCTGCGCAAGCAAGTCCACCCATTGTGGTTGGAATACCCCAAGTTTGTACGCCATATTGAATAGGCGCAATAAAGGCAAAAGAGGAGGCTAAGAAAATAGGAACCTGTTTACCGGTACAAAGTTGGAAAAGTAGCGTACCAATACCCGCGGTTAGAAGGGCTGTATTAGAATTTAATCCGGTGATTAAGGGAACTAATACTAAGGCGCCAAAGGCCACAAATAACATCTGTAAACCGACAAACGCTTGTTTGCCCATGCTTTGCACCTCAACAGGTGCGGTTGTCGTTTGATTACTCATTTAGTTTCAACTCTCGGTTTGAATTAACTGAAAGTGCGGTCGGTTTTTATGCTTTTTTAGCTTTTGTGTTTTCACGCACGGAAAAAAGACGGCTATAAATGCCGTCTTATTAAAAGGGAATTATTTCGTCCCAAAAATCTTATCGCCAGCATCCCCCAAGCCTGGAATGATGTAGCCTTGTTCATTTAAGTGATCATCAATAGATGCACAATAAAGCTCGATATCCGGATGTGCTTTTTCTAATGCTTTAATACCTTCTGGCGCTGCCACTAACACTAATACTTTGATATGTTGGCAACCTTTTGCTTTTAACAGATCAATTGTAGAGATCATTGAACCACCTGTTGCGAGCATTGGATCCACAACGATAGCTAAACGTTCTTCTAAGTCACTGGCTAGTTTTTGGAAATAAGGGACGGGTTCAAGGGTTTCTTCATTACGATAAATCCCTACTACACTGATACGAGCGCTTGGAACATGCTCTAACACCCCATCCATCATACCAAGCCCCGCACGTAAAATTGGCACAACAGTGACTTTTTTACCTTTGATACGTTCAATTTCAACTGGGCCATTCCAACCTTCAATAATCACTTTTTCTGTTTCAAGGTCGGCAGTGGCTTCATAGGTGAGTAAGCTACCTACTTCAGTGGCGAGTTCACGGAATTTTTTGGTATCAATATCAGCTTCGCGCATCACGCCTAATTTATGTTTAACAAGCGGATGTTTAACTTCAACAAGTTTCATTCTTTTCTCCCTTTTAAAAAACAAATCGGAGAATTCTATATCAGAAATATTGAATTTCCTAGTATTTTTATTATGACAGTTCGGTATAAAAACAAGGATAAAATTGACCGCACTTTGCTATTAAATACATCCACCACAGCTCCCACAGCGCCAATCTTCCTTATTCACTGCTTGATAAAATGCTCTCATGGTTTCTTCTTCTAAGGGAATATTATGCTCAATAAAGACATCGGAAAGCCAATCGATATTTTCCACAATCCAATCATCTTCCATTAAGCCTTCTCGATAAAGTTCATCTTCGGGATCCATGAAATTATAAATATTATTTGTTCCCATATCTTTATCTCGACGTTCAATTGGCAGTACCACAGGTAAACCGAGATAACTAATATCCCAATGACCTAGACATAGCGTATTGCCCTTTGATGACCAATTCGCGTTGAATGGATTGTCACTCATGTTGAAATGTTATAAGAAAAGTTGAAAAGTAGAGAAAGTATAGATCTAAAGACGAATTTAATCATACTTAAAAGAAGGTAAATGATTTGATGAAGATCAAAGTGCGGTTAGAAATTTAACTAATTTTTCACAAATAAAAAAGCGGCTAATTGCTTAGCCGCTTTTGCATAATAATAAATTAAATTATGCTGCTTTTTTCGGTTTAAAGAAAATCATCGTAAAGATTTGCCAGAAGAAAGCGAGAGCACCGAAGATGAAGACAACGTCGCCACCGAAACGAACCCAACGTAGGGTATCGAATAGAGGTTGTTGCATAAATTCTTCACTACGTGCATACCATAAGCCTTCAGAGATACTAGCATACCCTTGAATAATACCGATTGGTAGTAAGCTTGATACGATCATTAATACTAAACCGCCATTTAATAGCCAGAAGCCCCATTTCATTAACTTATCGTTAAATGGTGTATCTGGACGTAAATAACGAGCGATTAAGAATACGAAACCTAACGCTAAGAAACCATACACACCGAATAATGCAGCGTGAGCATGAACAGCAGTCGTGTTCAAGCCTTGGATATAGTAAAGTGAAATTGGTGGATTGATTAAGAAACCAAATACGCCAGCACCTAACATATTCCAGAACGCTACGGCTACGAAGCAGTAAAGAGGCCATTTTAAGCGTTCCATCCAAGGTGTTTTTTGTTGCATCGCCCAGTGTTCCCAAGCTTCATGACCTAGTAACACTAAAGGTACCACTTCAAGTGCAGAGAATGATGCACCTACAGCAATAATTGGAGTGGTTGCACCTGCGAAGTATAAGTGGTGGAAAGTACCAGGGATACCACCGATTAAGAATAACGCCGCTTCAGTAATGGTTGCCACAGTTGCAGTACGACGTGAAACTAAACCTAAACTTACGAAGATGAATGACAGTGCCGCTACAGAGAATACTTCAAAGAAGCCTTCTACCCATAGGTGAACTACCCACCAACGCCAGTATTCCATCACAGAAATGTGAGTGTGCTCACCATAGAATAATGCTGGGCCATAGAATAAACCGATCGCAATTACTGAGGCGAAGAATAATGCCAATAAGTTTTTATCACCAGGTTGTTTGAATGCATTCACTGTACCGCGAAGCATTAAAACTAACCAGAATAAGATGCCTGCGAATTTCACTGCTTGCCAGAAACGACCTAAGTCAATGAATTCATAGCCTTGGTGGCCGAACATGAAGCTCCATTCTTCAGGGAGAATATGCGCAATTGCTAAGTAGCTACCAGTGAATGAACCAACGACTAATACCACTAATGCCCAGTAGAGAACATCCACACCCAATTTTTGGAATTTCGGATCTTTACCGCCATTAATGATTGGTGCAAGGAATAAACCACCAGCTAAGAATGCCATTGCAATCCAGAATAAGGCAGCTTGAATATGCCATGTACGCACTAATGAATATGGGAAGTATTGAGAAATATCAATACCATAGAATTCCTGACCTTCAACCGTATAGTGTGCTACAACCGCACCTAATGTGACTTGCAATACGAAAAGAGCAAGCACAGTAAAGAGGTATTTACCTAACGCACGTTGAGAAGGAGTAAGTTGTAATTTTGTGAGTGGATCGAACTCAGGCATTGGTGGTTCTTTTTCATCTTCACGTTTTTTGAATGACCAAATCCATACCACAAAACCAATACCAGCAATGAGGAATACCACACTAGCGATAGACCAAATCACGTTTTCTGGAGTTGGCACGTTATTAATTAATGGCTCATGTGGCCAGTTGTTGGTGTAACTTGCGTGAGTATTTGGACGTTCAGCTGATGCAGTCCATGCTGTCCAGAAGAAGAATTTAGCTAAGTCTTTACGAGCTTGTAAATCAGGAAGGGTGTTATCCTTCATCGCAAAGTGTTCACGAGTCACTTTAGTTGCAGGATCATCACCGTATAAAGAGATATAGTATTGTGCTGTTTTTTCCATTGCCGCTAAACGGGTATTAGAAAGCACAACAGTGCCGTTTTCAACTTTACTACCTCGATATTCTTTGGTTAAACGTGCTTTTAATAACGTTTGTTGTTCATCATTTAAATCAGCAAAGTTTTTACCGAACTCTTGATTAGCAGTAATGTCCAACCAATTAGTTAATTCACGGTGAAGCCAATCTGCAGTCCAGTCAGGCGCTTGGTACGCACCATGACCCCAAACAGAGCCCACTTGCATACCGCCAGTGGTTTGCCAAGCTGTTTGACCATGTAAAATATCATCGTGAGTAATCACTTTTTCGCCAGATTCAGAAACATATTGTTGCGGAATAGGTGGTGCTTCACGATAAACTTCGAACCCATAGTAACCGAGGATGGAGAAGGCTCCAATCAATACGGCGACTAATAGGTACCAGAACTTTTTATACTGTCCCATTTTATCACTCCTAGATTATTAGAAAATACGATGCCCTGATGGTTAGTTATTCCGAAAATAACCATCAAGGTTAGATTTTACGCTAAGTAAAATACTTGAGCAATTATATCGACTATCAATTGATGAAAATATTACCCAAAACTGAGTAATTTAATAAGGAGATAGGAAATGCTGACTGAAAAGATAAGAAATAAGGTCAAAAACCTATCGATTTTTGACCGCACTTAATTTGACGAGGGGATTAACGTTTAAACATGCCGCCTAAACCGCCAAGGCCACCTAAGCCGCCTCCGCCCATTAAGCCTTGCATACCGCGCATCATCTTCGCCATTCCGCCTTTGCGCATTTTCTTCATCATACGTTGCATTTCGTCAAATTGTTTTAGCAACTTATTTACATCTTGAACTTGTGTACCAGAACCTAATGCAATACGACGACGACGAGAGCCTTTGATAATGTCTGGATTTGCACGTTCTTTTAAGGTCATGGAATTAATGATGGCTTCCATCTTGATAAACATTTTGTCATCTACTTGATTTTTGATATGATCCGGTAAGTTTTTCGCACCCGGTAATTTTTCAAGCATTGACATCATGCCGCCCATTTTTTTCATCTCACGGAGTTGTTCACGGAAATCGTCTAGGGTGAAATCATCACCTTTCTTGAATTTCTGTGCCATTTTTTCCGCTTTTTCGCGATCCACTGAACGTTCCAGATCTTCGATAAGAGAAAGTACATCGCCCATGCCTAAAATACGCGATGCTACGCGATCAGGATGGAATGGCTCGAGGGCTTCTGTTTTTTCGCCCACACCAAGGAATTTAATCGGTTTGCCCGTGATTTGACGAATAGATAAAGCCGCACCGCCACGTGCATCACCATCTACTTTGGTTAAGACAACCCCGGTAAGTGGCAAGGCTTCATTGAAAGCTTTAGCTGTATTTGCCGCATCTTGACCGGTCATTGCATCAACGGTGAAAAGCGTTTCAATTGGATTTAATGTCGCATGAACTTGCTTGATTTCATCCATCATCTCGCTATCAACGTGTAAGCGACCCGCGGTATCCACGATTAATACATCGTAGAATTTGAGTTTCGCGTCAGCAAGTGCCGCTTTTGCAATCTCTACCGGTTTTTGTTTGACATCAGACGGGAAAAAGTCCACGCCAACAGATTGTGCTAAGGTTTCAAGCTGTTTGATCGCAGCAGGACGATATACGTCGGCAGAGACTACAAGCACTTTCTTTTTATGACGCTCGCGTAAGAATTTTGCTAATTTACCCACGCTAGTGGTTTTACCCGCACCTTGTAAACCCGCCATTAAAATAACTGCGGGTGGCTGTGTAGCAAGGTTTAAGCTTTCATTAGCTTCACCCATGGCTTTTTCGAGTTCACGCTGAACGATTTTTAAGAACTCTTGGCCAGGTGTTAAGCTTTTATTAACTTCTTCGCCTAATGCGCTTTCTTTTACTTTGGCGATAAATTCACGTACGACAGGCAAAGCAACGTCGGCTTCTAATAACGCCATGCGCACTTCGCGTAGGGTTTCTTTAATATTATCTTCAGTTAAGCGACCTTTACCGCTAATGTTGCGTAGCGTTTTGGAAAGGCGATCTGATAAATTCTCAAACATTTTAAATCCTGTTTTTTCTTAAAAAATTGCCGTGATTATACCGAAATTTGGGCGTTTTTCATCATTTCAAATAAAATTATGGCGATCTAGAGAAAAGATCCGTTAAAATAAGAATAATTCCTAGTCAAGAGAACGCATTATGTGGTTTGCCCTTTTTTCGATTATTTTTTACATTCTTAGTTTATTGTTGATCGCCCCATTTTTGATGAACTCATCAGAAGGGAAGTTGAGTCAAAGTAAAATCCCATTTTTTCTGACCGCACTTGCAGCGATTGTTCTGCACGCAGTCAGCACGTTCCCTCTGTTAGAAGATCTTGCTTCTGGGCAAACTTTTAGGCTGATGGAAATCGCTTCTTTAATGAGCGTAATTATTGCCGCATTGGCGACACTTTCAATGTTCCTCGTTTCCACAATGTGGTTTGTTTTACCGATCGTGTATGCGTTTTCGATCATTAGCTTGATCTTTGCGACATTCTTATCAAGCCACATCATCCAAATGCTTAATCAAAATACATTGATGTTGTTCCATATCGGCTTGTCGCTTTTTACCTATGCGGTTTGTTTTATTGCAACGCTTTATGTGATTCAGTTAGTCTGGTTAGATCGCAATTTAAAAAAGCGTAAAATTCAATTCTCACCCGCAACTCCACCATTAATGGCGGTAGAACGTCATTTCTTCTGTTTATTTGCGATGGGAGAAGGTTTACTCACGCTGACTTTAATTTCGGGTACTTATCATGTATTACAAGCGGTGACTCCAGAAAATCTACACAAAGCGATTTTCTCTTTCCTCGCTTGGATTAGTTTTGGTATTGCTTGTTTTGGTCATTGGCGATTGGGCTGGCGAGGAAAAAGGATGATTATTTACGCAATTTCAGGTATCATCCTGCTCACTATTGGCTATTTTGGTAGTCGTTTGATTTAATCAAAATCAAAGAACAGGTAAAAAGTGCGGTGAAAAATGACCGCACTTTTTGTTGATTAACGAACAAAAGGATTTACCCTTGGACAATATCCCCCTTAGTACTTTATTTATTACACTTATTATTTGTTTAGTTTTATCAGCCTATTTTTCCGGCTCAGAAACCGGATTACTCTCTCTTAATAAATATCGCCTTCGTTTTATGGCGGAACAAGGCAATAAAGGCGCGCAAAAAGCAGAAAAACTGCTTGAAAAGCCGGATACCTTGTTAAGTTTTATTCTGATCTTTAATAACCTTGTTAACATCAGTGCCTCAGCTATTGCAACCATGATTGGTATGCGTTTATATGGCGATGCGGGTGTGGCTATTGCAACAGGTTTATTAACCTTTGTGATGCTTGTTTTTTCTGAAATTTTCCCTAAAACCGTCGCGGCAATGCACCCTGAAAAGGTGGGATTATTTTCAAGTCATATCTTGGTCTTGCTATTAAAAATATTTTATCCGTTAGTTTGGTTAATGAATATTTTCACGAAGACATTAATGCGAATGGTGGGTTTAAAACCCGATATGCAAAAACAAGTGATTAGCCGTGAAGAACTTCGTAGTATTGTATCGGAAGCAGGTGAGGCTACACCGGATGAACAGCATCCACAAATGTTGCTCTCTATTTTAGATATGGAAACGGTGACTGTTGACGATATCATGGTGCCACGTAATGAAATAGCAGGGATTGATATTGATGATGATTGGAAAGCGATTATGCGCCAGCTTAATCATGCACCACACAACCGGATTGTGTTGTATAAAGGCAGCCTTGATGAGCAAGTATTAGGGATTTTGCGTGTGCGTGAGGCGTTTCGTTTGTTATTAGAAAAAAATGAATTCACCAAAGAAACCTTATTACGTGCAGTTGATGAAGTGTACTTCATTCCAGAAGGGACACCGCTGAAAACACAATTAGCGAATTTCCGTACGAAAAAAGAACGTATCGGTTTAGTGGTGGACGAATATGGCGATATTAAAGGATTAGTCACGCTTGAAGATATTTTAGAAGAAATTGTGGGTGATTTTACAACCACTACTGCACCGACTATTGAACAAGAAGTCGTTCAGCAATCTGATGGTTCGATGATTATTGAAGGCTCGGCAAATCTTCGTGATTTGAATAAAATGTTTAGTTGGGAATTAGATACAGAAGATGCACGCACCTTTAATGGTTTGATTCTCGAGCATCTTGAAGATATTCCTGATGAAGGAACCGTTTGTGAAATCGATGGTTTACGAATTACCATTTTAGAAGTCAGCGATAATATGATTAAACAAGCAAAAGTGGAGAAGTTAGCCTCCTAAAGACGGCTTTTTCTGACCGCTCTTTTGTTTAAGAAATACGTTATTTTTACAAAGGATTGAATATGACGGATGAGATTCGTTTAACACAATACAGCCACGGCGCTGGTTGAGGCTGTAAAATTTCGCCTAAGGTGTTAGGGACAATTTTACAGACAGAACTCGAAAAATTTGCTGATCCCAATTTATTAGTGGGAAATGAAACAGCAGATGACGCAGCGGTTTATGATCTTGGTAATGGTACTGCAATTATCAGTACCACGGATTTTTTCATGCCTATTGTGGACGATCCTTTTGATTTTGGACGTATTGCGGCAACCAACGCCATTAGTGATATTTTCGCAATGGGCGGTAAGCCGATTATGGCAATTGCCATTTTAGGTTTCCCTATTAATAAATTGCCGGCAGAAGTGGCACAGAAGATTGTTGATGGTGGCCGTTTTGCTTGTTATCAAGCGGGGATTTCACTGGCTGGTGGACACTCGATTGATGCACCAGAACCCATTTTTGGTTTAGCGGTAACAGGCGTTATTGCAACGGATCGTGTAAAACGTAATGCCTCAGCAGAAGTGGGTTGTAAGCTTTATTTAACCAAACCATTAGGTATCGGTGTGCTGACTACCGCAGAGAAAAAAGGTAAATTAAAACCAGAACATCAAGGATTGGCAACAGCAGCCATGTGTCAAATGAACCTGATTGGCAGCCAATTTGCGGAAGTTGCAGGTGTAACCGCCATGACAGATGTAACTGGCTTTGGTTTGTTAGGGCACTTGGCTGAAATCTGTGACGGCTCAAATCTCAATGCGATTGTGCATTTTGATAAAATTAAATTATTAGATGGCGTATCGGATTACATTGCAGAAGGTTGTGTACCAGGTGGAACTAATCGCAACTTTGAAAGCTATGGACATAAAATTGGTCCTCTTACCGATTATCAAAAGGCGGTACTTTGCGATCCTCAAACTTCAGGTGGCTTGCTGATTGCCGTTAAACCTGAAAGTGAAGCAGAGATTTTGGAGATTGCGAAAAGAGCCGGTATTGAACTTAGTGAGGTAGGCGTATTGAAATCTCGTCAAGCAGGCGCATTAGTAGACGTCGAATAAATGGCTTTAGTGAAAATAAAAAGTGCGGTGAAATTCACCGCACTTTTTATTCTTTATTTTCCTTGTTCTCTTTATTGTTGGAATACATCGAATCAATAATATGACGATAACGTTCCATAATCACTTTTCGGCGTAATTTGAGTGTAGGCGTGATTTCACCAAGTTTGACGCTAAATGCTTGAGAGAGTAGCGTAAATTTCTTCACTTGCTCGAAGTGCGCCAATTCTTTTTGGAGGCTTTCGATACGTTGTTCAAACATTTTGATAATTTCAGAGTGTTTGAGTAATTCTATGCGATCTTGATACTTAATATTCAGTTTTTTCGCATAGTCTTCTACGCTATCAAAACAAGGTACGATCAACGCTGAAACATATTTTTTTGCATCGGCAATAATCGCAATTTGTTCGATAAATTTATCTTTGCCGATTTTACCTTCGATATATTGCGGCGCAATGTATTTACCATTAGAAGTTTTCATCAATTCTTTAATGCGGTCGGTAATAAATAAATTACCTTCAGCATCAAACTCACCGGCATCTCCCGTTTTCAAGAAACCATCTTCGGTGAAGGCTTGGGCAGTTTCTTCAGGCTTTTTATAGTAGCCTTTCATCACCATTTCGCCACGCACTAGAATCTCGTTATTTTCCCCGATTTTAACTTCGGTATTTGGCATCAATTTACCAATAGACTTCGGATTAAAATGGTGATCATCCCAGCACGAAACAGTAGCTGTAGTTTCAGTCATGCCATAACCGAGTTTGATATTAATTCCAATGCAATGGAAGAAAAGACCAATGGAGGGTTCCAATTTTGCGCCACCGCAAGGCATCATTTTAATACGTTCGCCTAACAATGAACGCAGTTTAGAAAACACGAGTTTATCAGCGAGAACATAGCATTTTTGCAAGAAAAACGGGACTTTTTTATTTTGAGATAGAAGATCAAAACGTTTTTGCCCCACTGCAATCGCCCAATGGAAAATCATCTGACGAATAAAAGGTGCTTTTTGTACTTTATCAAGCACGGCAGAATAAATTTTTTCATAGAAACGCGGTACTGCACACATAAAGGTTGGGCGCACTTCTGTTAATGTTTCACGTACTTGATTGGTATCTTCGAGATAACAAAGGATTGCTCCGCGATGTAACACATAGGCAACCCAAGCTCGCTCAAAAATATGGCTAAATGGTAAAAAAGAAAGTGAAACCTCATCTTGATTAACATCTAATGCAATATCATGGGCTTCAAGTTGATGTGCTAAGTTACTGTAATCGAGCATGACGCCTTTGGGTTCACCCGTTGTGCCAGAGGTATAGATAATCGTGAATAAATCATCCATCGTTTTATTGGCTAAGCGCTCATCAAGATCAGCCTGAAATTCTGCAGTGCCTAACTGTATTAAATCATCCCAATGGCAAGAAAGGCTGGTTTCGGCTAGTTTAATTTGTTCTTTCATTGCCACAATTTTTTGTAATTGAGGACACTTATTAGCAATATCTAATACTTGATCATATTGCTCTTGATCACCGACAAACAAAATTTTGACATCGGCATGATTTAAAATAAATTCAGCCTGTTGTGAAGTATTGGTTGCATAAATTGGAACAGTAATAGCACGAACTTGAAGCGCAGCAATGTCCGCGATAGTCCAACGTGACATATTGTGCGCAAATATCGCAATTTTATCTTGTACTTGAATATTGCAAGCAAGAAAAGCTAATGAAAGCTGATCAAGCTGTTGTTGGAATGAATTCCACGAAATATCTTTCCATAAGCCATTAATTTTATGGCGAAGTGCGGTTGCATTTTGACGAATTTTTGCTTGTTGGCGAATTCGATTGACGAAATGACGTTCTAAATTCATATAAGCCTTATTTGAGCGAACAACTGTACGCTAATATAAACGAAATAAATTTAAAATCTAGTGAAATGTTGTTATTTTGTGAATATAGAATAAATAATATACATATTTATTTTTCTATTTTTATCTTAGGATGAGAAATAAAGAATTTAAAAATATTGACTAAATGAAATGGATTGGGAATAAAAAACCGCTCTAAAAAGAGCGGTTAATTTTTTAACGATTTTGATTAGCCTTTGTAGTTGTAAACATGTGCAACTAAGTCTAATACTTTGTTTGAATAACCAGTTTCGTTATCGTACCAAGATACTAATTTAACGAAAGAGTCAGTTAATGCAATACCTGCATCAGCATCAAATACAGAAGTTAAAGTACAGCCGTTGAAGTCTGTAGAAACTACTGCATCTTCAGTGTAACCTAGAACGCCTTTTAATTCGCCGTTGAAAGTTTTACCTTCAGCTGCATCTTTGATTGCTTGTTTGATTTGTTCGTAAGTTGCTGGTTTTTCTAAGTTTACAGTTAAGTCAACAACAGAAACGTTTGGAGTAGGAACACGGAACGCCATACCTGTTAATTTACCGTTTAATGCTGGTAATACTTTACCAACAGCTTTCGCAGCACCGGTAGATGAAGGGATGATGTTTTGTGATGCACCACGACCACCGCGCCAGTCTTTAGCTGATGGACCATCAACAGTTTTTTGAGTCGCTGTGGTTGCGTGAACAGTAGTCATTAAACCATCTTTGATACCGAAAGTTTCGTGAACAACACGTGCTAAAGGTGCTAAACAGTTTGTCGTACAAGATGCGTTAGACACGATGTCTTGACCCGCGTAAGCACCGAAGTTTACACCACGTACGAACATTGGTGTGCTATCTTTAGAAGGACCAGTTAATACCACTTTTTTCGCACCAGCAGTAATGTGTTTGCGTGCTGTTTCATCAGTTAAGAATAAACCTGTTGCTTCAACTGCAACATCAACGCCGATCGCACCCCAGTTAAGGTTTGCAGGATCACGTTCAGAAGTAACACGGATAGTTTTACCGTTTACGACTAAGTTACCGTCTTTAACTTCAACAGTACCGTCAAAACGACCGTGAGTTGAATCGTATTTCAGCATGTAAGCCATGTATTCAACGTCGATTAAGTCGTTGATACCTACAACTTCGATGTCATCACGTTGTTGTGCTGCACGGAATACGATACGACCGATACGGCCGAAACCGTTGATACCAATTTTAATAGCCATAAGATTTTCACCTTCTATTTTTAAGTTAAACAAAATCATTGCTCTAACGAGTTCTTTTGGATTATAGCACGGGCATTTTGATAAAAAAAAGGGTATATACCACTTTTTTGTGATCTCGATCACTTTTTAACAATTTGGTAAAACAAATGAAAATTTGACCGCACTTTTCATTTTCTTTTTGTATAATAAAAACAAACAACAAGAAGAGGTTTCAATTATGTCTCAAGGTAATTTATATATTCTTTCTGCGCCAAGTGGAGCGGGCAAGTCATCATTAATTTCGGCATTATTAGAGAAGAATCAAGGCACGAAAAAAATGGTGTCCATTTCACATACGACACGTTCACCTCGTCCAGGCGAAAGTCATGGTGTACATTATTATTTTGTTTCTGTAGAAGAATTTGAGCATTTAATTGAAAAAGGTCATTTCTTAGAATGTGCAAAAGTGTTTGGCGGGAATTATTACGGCACTTCATTGCCAGCAATTGAAGAAAACTTAGCAAAAGGCATTGATGTGTTTTTAGATATTGACTGGCAAGGTGCACAGCAAATTCGTCAAAAAGTACCTTCTGTAAAAAGTATTTTCATTTTGCCGCCATCATTACCTGAATTGGAACGTCGTTTGGTGGGACGTGGACAGGATAGTAAAGAGGTGATCGCTGAACGAATGTCAAAAGCAATCAGTGAAATTTCGCATTATGACGAATATGATTATGTTATTGTGAATGATAATTTTGAACAGGCATTGGCTGATTTGCAAAGTATTTTGCAGGCAGAACGTTTGACTAAAGCTTATCAACAAACAGAAAATGCAGACTTAATTCACCAGCTACTAGCAAAATAACCTTGAATTGAGTACAATGTTTCCCCTTATAGACATTATTTTTAACATCGGAGTAAAACATGGCTCGAGTGACTGTGCAAGATGCAGTAGAAAAAATTGGTAACCGTTTTGATTTAATTTTAACCGCCGCTCGTCGTGCGAGACAATTAGAGCTACATCAAAGTGAGCCGTTAGTGCCAGAAGATAACGATAAACCAACGGTAATTGCATTACGTGAAATCGAAAAAGGGTTAATCAACCAAGAAATCATGGATGCAAAAGAGTATTTAGATGCAGCAGCTTCTCAACGTAATGAAGAAGTGGCAGTAGCGTTAATCGCAGAATAATCTCATTAAAGTGCGGTCAAAATTAAAGCTATTTTGACCGCCTAGTCTTTCTCTCTACAAAAAGTCAGGTGTCCTTTGGAATTGTTTGCAGATTTAGATCGAATTATTCAGGGGTATTTGCCCACCGATAAAATTGAATTAATCAAACGTGCATTCGTCATTGCGCGAGATGCTCACGAAGGACAATTTCGCTCAAGCGGCGAACCTTACATAACTCACCCTGTTGCGGTAGCCTCAATCATCGCAGAAATGCATTTAGACCATGAAGCAATCATGGCAGCATTATTGCATGATGTTATCGAAGATACTCCTTATACCGAATCCCAATTAAAAGATGAATTTGGTGCTAGCGTAGCCGAAATTGTTGACGGCGTATCTAAACTAGATAAATTGAAATTCCGTACCCGCCAAGAAGCACAGGTTGAAAACTTCCGCAAAATGATTTTAGCGATGACTCGAGATATTCGCGTCGTCTTAATCAAACTGGCTGACCGTACTCATAATATGCGAACACTGGGTTCATTGCGTCCAGATAAACGTCGTCGTATCGCAAAAGAAACCCTAGAGATTTACTGTCCATTAGCTCACCGTTTAGGTATTGAGCATATCAAGAATGAATTAGAAGATTTATCTTTTGAAGCGATGCATCCTCGCCGTTATGAAGTGCTTAAAAAGCTTGTCGAACAAGCACGTGGCTCTCGTCAGGAATTGATTCAACGCATTTCTAATGATATTTCACAACGTCTTGAGAATGCAGGCATTCCAAGCCGTATTTGGGGACGTGAAAAACATCTTTATAAAATTTACCAAAAAATGCGCATGAAAGATCAGAAATTCCATTCAATTATGGATATTTATGCTTTCCGTGTCATTGTGAATTCAGTTGATGATTGCTATCGCGGATTAGGGCAAATGCATAGTTTGTATAAGCCTCGCCCTGGTAAAGTGAAAGATTATATCGCTGTGCCACGTGCAAATGGCTACCAAGCGCTACAAACCTCAATGATTGGTCCTCATGGGGTGCCGGTGGAAGTTCACTTGCAAACTGAAGAGATGGAACAGGTTGCCGAAATGGGAATTACCGCTCATTGGGTGTATAAAGAAGGTGGTAAAAACGATAGCACCACCGCTCAAGTTCGCGCACAACGTTGGTTGCAAAGCTTAGTAGATATTCAACAAAACGTGGGTAACTCCTTTGAGTTTATTGAAAATGTAAAATCTGAGTTTTTCCCGAAAGAAATCTATGTCTTTACGCCGAAAGGTCGTATCGTTGAATTACCAATGGGCGCAACCGCTGTTGATTTTGCTTATGCCGTGCATTCTGATGTTGGAAATCATTGTGTTGCGGCAGTAGTAGAGCATAAACCTTACCCATTATCACAAGCTTTAGAATCTGGTCAAACCGTTGAGATTGTAACCAGTGAAAATACTCATCCAAGCGTTAGCTGGTTAAACTTTGTAGTGACCGCTCGCGCAAGAACTCGTATTCGTCATTTCTTAAAATTATTGCGTGCAGATGATGCCGTTCAGACAGGCAAAAAACAGTTGGAAATGGCGTTGAAACCACATTATCTCTCTGAAGTTTCTGAAGAGAAAATCCAAGCAGTATTGAATGAATTGAATCTCTCAAGCCTTAATGAGCTTTTTGAGGAAATTGGTGTGGGCAATCAAATGTCGAGCGTTATTGCTCACCAATTAATCGATGAAGCTATTGAAATTGATGTGGATGGCGTTTCTGAAAATACGCAAAGCACACTAACATTGAGCCGAGATGGTGAAATGAAAGCGTCTCTCGCTCAATGCTGTCACCCAATTCCGGGTGATCCTATCGTGGCATTAAGTACCGCGAAGAAAGGTGTGGTTGTTCATCATCAAGCTTGTTCTAATTTAGCGTCAAGTAATACGAAAGATTTTACTGCCGCAAAATGGGAAGAGGCTGAAAGTGCGGTCAATTTTGATGCTGAATTACACATTGAAATGCTTAATGAGCAAAATGCATTAGGTAGCCTCATGACAGCCGTCACGACTTGCGAAAGTAATATTCAAAGTATTTGGACAGAAGAGTTAGAGAATAATGTGCTATTAGTCATTATCCAAGTTGGCGCAAGAGATATCTATCATTTAGAAAACATTATGCGAAAAATCAAACAAATTACCAGTGTGATTCGTTTGAAGCGTAATATTAATGAAGCATAATGAGCACACAACTTCTCGATGCCGTTCCTCTAACCACTTTATCGGGTGTAGGTGCGGCAATCTCCGATAAATTAAGCCGTATTGGAATTCATAATCTCCAAGACTTGCTTTTTCATTTACCAATCCGTTATGAAGATCGCACGAGAATTACGCCTATTGCCGATCTTCGTCCTGAACAATATGCCACTATTGAAGGTGTTGTCCAAACTTGTGAAGTTGCCTTTGGGCGCCGTCCTATTTTAACCGTAAGTCTTTCTGATGGAACGAGCAAAATTATGCTTCGTTTCTTCAATTTTAATGCAGGGATGAAAAATAGTTTTCAGATTGGTACGCGCGTCAAAGCGTTTGGTGAAATTAAACGTGGGCGTTTTATGGCGGAAATTCATCATCCTGAATATCAAACCATACGGGATAATGCGCCACTTGTTTTAGAGGAAACGCTCACGCCTATTTATTCTACGACAGAAGGATTAAAACAAAATTCATTACGTAAGCTAACCGATCAAGCATTGGCTTTACTCGATAAAATCCAATTAACGGAAATTTTACCTAATGAATTTAATCCACATCCTTTTAGCCTAAAGGATGCTATTCGATTTTTGCATCGTCCGCCGCCAGATATTTCATTAGATATTTTGGAGAAAGGACAACATCCCGCACAGCAACGACTTATCTTTGAAGAGCTTCTTGCACATAATCTTGCGATGCAAAAAGTGCGGTTGGGTACGCAGCAGTTTTTAGCGTTGCCATTGCATTACCAAACTGATTTGAAACAACGTTTTCTTGCATCTTTGCCGTTTCAACCAACGAATGCCCAAAATAGAGTCGTGGCGGATATTGAACAGGATTTAGCGAAAGATTATCCAATGATGCGCCTTGTTCAAGGGGATGTAGGTTCGGGGAAAACATTAGTGGCAGCCTTAGCCGCCTTATTAGCGATTGATAATGGCAAACAAGTGGCTTTAATGGCGCCAACAGAGATTTTAGCAGAACAGCATGCGAATAATTTCCGCCGTTGGTTAGAACCTTTTGGTATTGAAATAGGCTGGTTAGCAGGTAAGGTAAAAGGGAAGGCTCGCCAAGCGGAATTGGAAAAAATTAAATCGGGTGCTGTACAAATGGTGGTGGGCACACATGCTTTATTCCAAGAAGAAGTGGAATTTGCTGATTTAGCCTTGGTGATTATTGATGAACAGCATCGTTTTGGTGTACATCAACGCTTGATGTTGCGAGAAAAAGGCGAAAAAGCAGGATTTTATCCACACCAACTTATTATGACAGCAACGCCAATCCCAAGAACATTAGCGATGACAGTTTATGCTGATCTTGATACGTCGATTATTGATGAATTACCTCCAGGTAGAACGCCGATTACGACAGTGGTTATTTCTGAAGAGCGTCGAGATGAAATCGTTGCTCGAGTCAAGAATGCCTGTATTAATGAAAAACGTCAGGCTTATTGGGTCTGTACTTTAATTGATGAATCTGAAGTATTAGAAGCGCAAGCAGCCGAGGCAATTTGGGAAGATTTAACGAAAGCCTTGCCGATGCTTAAAATTGGTCTTGTACATGGGCGAATGAAACCGCAAGAAAAACAAGATATTATGGCTGCCTTTAAAAATGCAGAACTTGATTTACTTGTGGCCACAACTGTGATTGAAGTAGGCGTAGATGTGCCGAATGCCAGTCTAATGATCATTGAAAATGCAGAGCGTTTGGGCTTATCACAACTCCATCAGTTACGTGGCCGAGTAGGGCGTGGTAGTACGGCGTCTTTTTGTGTCTTAATGTATAAACCGCCGTTGGGTAAGGTCTCACAAAAACGTTTACAGGTATTACGTGATAGCCAAGATGGCTTTGTGATTTCAGAAAAAGATTTAGAAATTCGCGGTCCTGGTGAAGTATTGGGCACTAAACAGACGGGAATTGCTGAATTTAAAGTGGCGAATTTAATGCGCGATCGTAAAATGATCCCAACAGTTCAACATTATGCTAAGGCATTAATTGTAAAATATCCGGATGTGGCAGAAAGTTTAATCCGTCGTTGGCTAAATAATCGAGAAATTTATTCGAATGCCTAAAGTGCGGTTATTTTTGAAAGAGTTTTATAAATGAATAAATCAACGGTACTTTTCTTTGATTCAGGAATGGGAGGCTTAAGCGTTTATCGGGAAGCGAAAAAGCTGATGCCCGATAACCATTATTTGTATTGCTTTGACAATGCAGGCTTTCCTTATTCAGAAAAATCAGAAGAAACAATCATTCAGCGAACATTGGACATTTGTAAAAAAATTAATCAGGATTATCCACTTGATGCCATTGTGATTGCTTGTAATACCGCGAGTACGGTGGTGTTACCGCCTTTACGTGAGCAATTTTCTATTCCGATTGTAGGTACTGTACCCGCCATTAAGCCAGCAGCAGAAATCTCACAAACGAAACATATTGGTCTATTGGCGACAAAGGGAACGGTTAAACGCCCTTATGTTAATGATCTTATTCATCAGTTTGCTACCCATTGCGTAGTTGAACGATTAGGCTCAACTAAATTGGTTGAAATCGCAGAGCATAAAATCCAAGGAAAATCGGTCGATTTGATTGCATTGAAAAATGAATTAACTCCTTGGGCCTCAATAGATAATTTGGATACAATTTGCTTAGGCTGTACCCATTTCCCTTTAATTAAAGATGAAATTCAAATTTGCTTACCCCAAGTGAAGAATTTTATGGACCCAGGATTTGCTATTGCCAAACGGCTACAATTTTTACTTGATAAATTAGAAGTGCGGTCAAAATCTGAGATGAAAAATCAGGTTTTTTGTACGCAAGATGTAGAGAATAAATACCACTTAGAACAAGCGTTGGCTCTCTGGGGATTTGATGGAATTACTGTTTTAAAATGATTTTTTCTCGTCATATTGGTGCGTTTGTAAGCAAACAGCAAAAAAATTTACATTTTTTACAAAAAGCACTTGCAAAGGCATCTGAAATGCCTATAATACGCCCCACACAACGACGCGCTGTTGTGAATCTTAAGAAAAACCGGTGCGTCGTTCTTTTTTGCTCTTTA
>JAWHBY010000031.1:0-20980 GCA_032568935.1 Parahaemophilus parainfluenzae | reverse complement strand
GTCGAAGCGAAAAAAGCGGTAACAAAAAAAGAAAAAATAAAAAATAAAACGACAAATAAAGCCGCTAAAGCAGAGCCGACAAAAACGAAAGGCAAACAGTCAGTAGAAAAAACTAAGCAAATGGCAGTAAAAGACAAAAAGACGGTAGTGAAAAGCAAACAAAGTACAGTTAAAGAATCCGCTAAACCTGAAAAAGTAATTGCTAAAAAAACATCAGCGGTTAAAACAGAAGTGAAGAAAGCGGAACCCAAAGCCGTTGAAAAAGCGACTGAAAATAGCGTGGAAACTGTTGCACAAAAAACAGCGAATACTGTGACAAAACCCGTCGTCGTACCAAGATGTAATGATTCAAAAGTTTTTGCGGTATTATCTGATGCTTTTAAAAAACAAGGTGTCGCAACTAATACCCAAATGACAGTGAAACAAATCACACAAGCCCGTGAAACGCAATCTTATCCACAACAAGGCATTCGCAGCTGTAATGCGATAGTGGAAACCAACGGTGTTAAATATGTTACCGATTACAGCATTATCTTGAATGATAAAGGCTTCTTCGTTCAAGTTGAAAACGCACAACCCGCTCAACGTTTCTAATCTTAACGTGCGTTATTTAAATGAAGTTGTTTGAATAACGCACGTATTTCTTCTTCATTCAAACGGCGATATTCACCATTACCTAACCCATTAAGCGTTAAATGGCTCATTTGATAACGGATGAGACGTAATGTCGGAAAGCCGATATGTGCCGTCATTCTACGTACTTGTCGATTACGCCCTTCGCTAATTTTAATTTCCAACCAACTTGTTGGAATACTTTGACGTTCACGAATAGGTGGATTGCGAGGCCAAAGAAAATCCGGTTCTGAAATTAACCGCACTTTTGCTGGCTTCGTCATCCCATCTTTCAATTCAACGCCTTGACGAAACTTGTCTAAGTCAGCCTCTTCAGGAATGCCTTCCACTTGCACAAAATACGTTTTTTCTGTTTTAAACTTAGGATCAGCCAAACGATGTTGCACTTCACCATTATTCGTTAAAATCAGTAACCCTTCGCTATCACGATCCAATCGTCCTGCCGCATACACATTAGGAATGGTAATAAAATCTTTTAATGTAGCTCGGCCATTTTCATCGGTGAATTGTGTCAGCACATCAAAAGGTTTGTTAAATAAAACAACGATTGTTTGTTCTAATGTAAGTGGCTTCGCTTTAGGCTTAAATGAACGAGTGGATTTTGCCGTTCGTTTGGTTGTAAATGAGTGAGAAGGGAAAGGTTTTGACATATTATTTATTGAGTAAAAAAGAAAAAAAGGGCGGATTTTAACCCGCCCTCTTATATTACCACTGATAGCGATAAACTGCTTGAATTGCATAAGGTTTATCGAAGTTTTTACCGTCAGCACGGCTTACTTCTAAACCAAAACGATGATTTGCAAATCCAGCATTTAAGCCGACCGCACTTTCAAAACGTCCGCGGCTGCTTGCAACATCAAGTGCGCTGTTTGTGTAATGAATTTTGCTGCTACGGTTTTTGCTAGTAATCGCATTGACTTCTGCATAAGGTTGTAAATTCCAACCATTACTTAATGCAAAGCCTTTGGCTACACGTAAACCAATTCGAGAATACACAGAAGATAAGCTATCTTCATTCTCTTGTGATGAAATATGTGTCCACGCTAATTGTGCTTGCGGGGTAATTGTCCAATCGTTCACAAGGCTAAAGCGTTTGCCTAATTCACTCGAAATAGTATAAGCGTTGTAATGGCGTTTTTCAGTGTAATTTGAGTTAGCGTGTAAACGGCTGTATTTCACGATGTTATCTACATAAATACCGTTATCTGCAAGGTAAGCTGCATATAAGCCCACGCTGTTGCCTCTTACTTTGCCATCACCGTAATAACCATTGAAATCAACGTTAGCTTGGCTACGACCAACAAATCCACCAACACGGAGGTTATCTGTTACAACCGCATCAGCGCCCACTTGTAAGCTATGTACGTTTTGTTTAAAGCCAGAAGTTTCACTCTCACCTGTCGAAAGTGCGGCTAATTTTTGGCGAGAATTCACATTACGAACCCATACATTACCTTTTTCACCGTTTTTCACTTCACCTAGACGTTGATGAATGCCATTTAAATCATCTTCCACTAAAAGCAATTGTGCTTGGCGAAGAGAAACTTGTGCATTCGCTAAGTCTGAAAGTAATGGTGTGCTTGGTAGAACTGCAGGTGGTACTACTGGATTACTTGGGGTTACTACTGGAGTGCTAGGCGTTACCGCAGGTTTGCTTGGGGTCACTACTGGTTTGCTTGGTGTAACTGGTGCAACAGGTGGAGTTGGAGTAACTACATTTTTAGAGTTAGCTAATACCCAATTATTTCCCTCTTTGGTTAGAAAATATTGGTAAGCCCCTAAATCTACACGATTATTCGGGTTAGTTAAGCTAAACGCCGCATTACCACCATTGGTTTCTACAAGTGTCACTTTGCCGTTAGCAACGTTTGCACCTTGGTTAGTTACCCCAATTTTATGATTACCTTCGGCAGTACCTTTAACAACGATTTTATCGCTTTTGTTTTCAGCGATATTGGTGTTGAGGTTGAAGATACCTGAGCCAGTGAGATTACCCGTGATAGTTAATGTTGCATAAGGAGCGTTTGTATTAGTTAAAGAAACCGCTGAGTTATTTAAATGCAAGTCTGTTACTTCTGAATTATCCACTAAATCCCATGTAGTATTGTTAGTTAGATTTAATGTAACAGGCGTTTTATTTGTACCGTCATATTGCTTTACTGCACCATTTAACTGTGAGTTATCTGCATTTAACACAAATCTAGGTGAGCTAGTTTTCTCTCCTTCAGATAAGTCCGTATCAGCTAGATCGGGCATGTTTAATCCAACCAATACTTTTGCATCGGGGATTTTAGTATTTTTTAGATTAACTGTTGTTGAGCTGTAATTATTTGTTGTATCTCGAGAATCTTGTTTATTAGTAAAAATAACAACATCTCCAGTGTTATTTTCAATGTTGGAATTTGTAATGTTGGTCATACCACCATCAAGTACAAAACCTAAACCTTTACTTTGACCTTTCGCTTCAATTGTGAGCAAGCTGTCCTCAATATTTAATGTAGTATTCTCAGATATGTATGCAATAGTAGTTGATTTATCGCTACCTGCTGGCTGTAGCGTGATATTTAAATTTTTGATATTTAATGCTGAGTTTTCGGCATCTACAGCAGTGCTGTTATCTCCCCCTAGAAAAATAGAGGAGTTAGTAATATTTGCTGTAGATTTATCAAATAGTTGGTACCCGATGCTCTCTTCAGCTAAACTAACAATACTCACTGAATCAATATCAATGGTGCTATTACTTTGAAGTTCAAATGCTGAATTTCCTGAAACTGACTCGCCCTCTTCATTAACTGTTGAAAGCCCCTTAAATAAATTGATATTACCGGTGTGGAATTTGAGATTTGCATCTCTCAATTCAAAAACAGAACTTTCAGGAAAAGCCTTCGATAATGTGAAAGTGCTATTAGGTTTGATTTCTAATGAACTAGGCCCCTTAGAAAATTGAGGATAAAGGAAAATTAGTGATTCTGTTGGATAATCCTTATTATTTAAACCATTTTTCATTCGAAAAGATACAGTTGCAAGATTCTTTTTATTTGTTAAATCATATCCATAATCTGAATTAAAATTCATATTTTTTACTTCAGAGTCAGTTCTTTCCGGATTCTTATATACGGTACCTTCATATAGTTTATAATCAATGGCCCATGCCGAATTAACTAATCCTAACGCCATAGCCACCAAACTCACTTTAAAAGTGCGGTTAAAAATTTTATTGTTTTTCATATGAATTCCTTTGGATTATAAAAAAGCCAACTTATTGAATAAGCTGGCTTGAATTTTACCGATTTAATGATTAACCTGCAACAGCGATACGTTTCATATCTGTCATGTAGCCACGTAACTCTTGACCGATTAATTCAACCGGGTGGTTACGGATTGCATCGTTTACATCGCGTAAGGTGATGTTGTCGATAGCGACCGCTGGTGTTGGCTCGCCTAAGTCACCTTTTTGTAAGGTTGGAATAATTTCTTTAGCAAGAATAGGGGTCGCTACGTTAGAGAATAAGTAGTTACCGTATTCTGCAGTATCAGAAATTACCACGTTCATTTCGTATAAACGTTTACGCGCGATAGTGTTAGCGATTAACGGTAATTCGTGAAGTGATTCATAGTAAGCTGACTCTTCATAGATACCGCTTGCTACCATTGCATCAAAGGCTAATTCAACACCCGCTTTCACCATTGCTACCATTAATACGCCGTTATCAAAGTATTCTTGTTCAGAAATTTTGATGCCGTCTGCTTTTGGTGCGTTTTCAAAGGCAGTTTTGCCAGTTGCTTCACGCCATGCTAATAAATCTTTGTCGCCATTTGCCCAGTCAGCCATCATAGTTGCTGAGAAGTGACCGCTGATGATGTCATCCATGTGTTTGTAATATAAGAAACCAAGACTTTCTTTGATTTGTTCAGCAAGTTCAAATGCACGTAATTTTGCGCTGTTTGATAAGCGATCCATCATTAATGTGATACCGCCTTGTTTTAAGGCTTCAGTAATAGTTTCCCAACCGTATTGGATAAGTTTGCCTGCGTATGCTGGATCTTTACCGTCAGCAACAAGTTTGTCGTAACATACGATTGAACCTGCTTGTAACATACCGCAAAGAATGGTTTGTTCACCCATTAAGTCAGATTTTACTTCTGCGACGAACGAAGATTCTAATACGCCTGCACGGTCACCACCGGTTGCAGCTGCCCATGCTTTTGCAATTGCCATACCTTCGCCACGAGGGTCATTTGCAGGGTGAACCGCGATTAATGTTGGTACACCGAAACCACGTTTGTATTCTTCACGTACTTCAGTACCTGGACATTTTGGTGCAGTCATGACTACAGTGATGTCTTCACGGATTTGCTCACCCACTTCAACGATGTTGAAACCGTGTGAGTAACCGAATGCAGAATCTTTTTTCATTAATGGCATCACATCAGCCACCACTTTAGAGTGTTGTTTGTCTGGCGTTAAGTTAATCACTAAGTCTGCAGTTGGGATTAACTCTTGGTAAGTGCCCACTTTAAAACCATTTTCAGTTGCACGTTGGAATGAAGCACGTTTTTCCGCAATCGCTTCAGGGCGTAATGCATAAGAAATGTCTAAGCCAGAGTCACGCATATTTAAACCTTGGTTTAAACCTTGCGCACCACAACCTACGATAACGATTTTTTTGCCTTTTAAGTAGTTGCAACCGTCAGCAAATTCGCTGCGATCCATAAAACGACAACGACCTAATTGATCTAATTTTTCGCGTAAATTTAATGTGTTGAAATAGTTAGCCATTTTTCATCCTTAATATGATGTTGATTAATGTTTGTATGAGGTTGTGTTTGAATATAGTTTTTTGTTGTGTCATGGATTATAAGATTTTTAATTATTGCGTAAAGTGATATTATTGACACTTAGTGTTGCATTTTTTGCAACGATATTTGCATTTTAGTGATACATATGAACTTTCAAGACCTTCAAATATTTCTTCATCTTGCGGACACACAAAATTTTGCTAAAACCGCTACGCAAAATCATATGTCGCCGTCTACGCTTTCACGCCAGATTCAACGAATGGAAGAGGAATTAGAACAATCTTTATTTATTCGTGATAATCGCCAAGTTCGTTTAACCGAACAAGGTGAGAGATTTCTGCAATTTGCGAAAGCAGAATGGCAAAACTGGCAACAGTTTAAGCGCCAATTGCGGGATAATTCAGCGGAATTAAGCGGAGAGTTACGCTTATTTTGTTCGGTAACGGCTTCATATAGCCACTTGCCGCAGGTGTTAGCCAAATTTCGTTCTCATTATCCAAAGGTTGAAATTCAATTGACTACTGGTGACCCCGCTTCTGCGGTGCAATTCATTCAATCGGAACAGGTGGATCTTGCTTTGGCGGGAAAACCGAATAATCTGCCGACAGGATTAGAGTTTTATAAGATTGATGATATTTCCCTTTCATTAATTGCCCCTCGAGTCGCTTGTTTAGCCACACAATTATTGCAAGAAGAGCCCATCAATTGGCAGCAAATGCCTTTTATTTTGCCATTGGATGGAATGGCGCGGCAGCGTATTGAACAATGGTTACGTAGCAAACACATTAAACATCCAAAAATTTATGCCACAGTAGCGGGGCACGAAGGTATCGTACCAATGGTAGCGCTCGGTTTTGGATTAGCGATGTTGCCTGATGTGGTGATTGATAATAACCCGATGTCAAAAGACGTGTCTCGTTTAAATTTAGACAATCCAGTCGAGGCATTTGATTTAGGCGTTTGTGTGCAAAAAAGAAATTTAGCGAATCCCCTAATTCGTGCATTTTGGGAGATGTTAGACTAAAATAATAAGCAGAATTAACCTAAGGATTTATTATGTTAAGAGGCATACTTATTTCACTTTTAGCCTCGCTTTTATTTGGCTATATGTATTATTTTTCCACGCTACTGAAACCGCTCAGTGGCACGGATATTTTCGGCTATCGAATGCTGTTTACATTCCCTTTCGTTGCCCTTTCCGTCATCATGTTTAAACAAAAGCAGGCATTGGCAGAGCATTTAAAACGCATTAAAAAACAACCGCTCTTTGCCCTTTCCTATATTATTTGTGGCGCATTAATGGGTTATCAAATGTGGCTCTTTTTGTGGGCCCCCAATAATGGTAGCTCCTTAAATGTTTCTTTCGGTTATTTATTGTTGCCAATTGTGATGGTGGCCGCAGGACGGATCATTTTTAAAGAACGAATTTCAACATTGAAATTTATAGCTGTGGTAATTGCGGCGGTCGGAGTGATTTCTAACATCATTTTAAAAGGTGGGTTATCTTGGGAAGCCATTGTTATCTGTGTGGGTTATACCACGTACTTCTCGATACGAAAAGCCCTGAAAAATACCGATCTTGGTGCTTTTTGCTTAGAAATGATCGCATTATTGCCAGTTAGCGTTTACTTTGCCCTTCAAACCGATTTTGCTACTGTACAGGAATCGAATCCTAATATTTGGGGATTATTGGTATTACTTGGGCTTATTAGTGGTGCTGCATTAATTGCTTATGTTATAGCCAGTAATATGCTGCCGATGAATTTGCTTGGCCTTTTAGGTTATGTTGAAACCATTTTGATGGTGATTATTTCATTTTTAATTGGAGAGGAAATGGATGCGGACAGTTATCCGTTATTCATTTGTTTAGTATTGGCGATGAGCCTGATTATTTTTGATGGCGTGTATAAACAGCGCGTAAAGGGAACAAACCATGTCGTTTAAAGAAATTAGCCCGGAACAAGCTTGGGAAATGGTGCAAAATGGCGCCATCCTTGCTGATGTTCGGGACCTACAACGTTTTACCTACTCCCATGCAAAAGGGGCGTTTCATTTAACCAACCAAAGTTTTTTACAATTTGAAGAACTGGTGGATTTCGATTCCCCGATTATTGTGAGTTGTTATCATGGTGTGAGTAGCCGAAATGTGGCGACTTTCCTCGTTGAGCAAGGCTATGAAAATGTGTTTAGCATCATTGGGGGATTTGATGGTTGGGTAAAAGCTGGTTTACCGATAGAAACGGCTTATTAATATTTTTTGATTTAAAGTGCGGTGAAATTCACCGCACTTTTCTTTTTGTCTCGCTATTGCTTATCCACAATCGCTTTCAACATCGTGTAAGATTGGGCTTGTTTTTGTTCATCAAAAATATAGCTCACCGCCATAATTTCATCAAAATGTACCCGTTCACGCAGTTGCTTGAGTTGAAATTCCACACTTTCAGGACTACCAATAAGCGAACAAGCGGTCATTTGTTCCACTACCGCACGCTCTTGGTTGTAAATCGGGATCTCCTCGAAATCGACTGGACCAAAGTGCGGTTTCTTTTGAGCGTGCATTTGAGCTTTCCAAACATCTTCCTCTGATGCCAAAGGCGGTTGTAAATTTTGTTGCGCGTTAGTGACCACATTTAAGAAAAATAGTGTTTGTGTCGTCGCCAGTTGTCTCGCTTCATTATCGGTTTCAGCGACAATCGCGTTCACACCTAAGATGACATAAGGCTCAGCAAGATAGGTCGATGGTTTGAAGTTTTTGCGATAAATCTCCACCGCCATTTCCATCATGCGTGGCGCAAAGTGTGAAGCAAAGGCATAAGGCAAGCCAAGCTCTGCCGCAAGATAGGCACTTTCGGTGCTGGATCCTAAAATATAAAACGGTATATTCAAGCCTGCGGAAGGGTAAGCTGAAACAGGATTGCTATTTTTAAAGTAACCTCGAAGTTCCGCGATTTCCGCAGGGAAATCCAGACTGTTTCGTCCACGACGAAGTGCTGCAGCCGTTTGCATATCAGTTCCTGGCGCACGGCCTAAACCGAGTTCAACACGGTTTGGATAAAGCGTCTCCAGTGTGCCATATTGCTCAGCGACTACATACGGCGAATGATTCGGTAACATCACACCACCCGATCCCACGCGCAAAGTTTTCGTGTTGGCTAGCGTATGCTGAATTAAAAGTGCAGTCGCTGAACTCACCAAATTTTTCATATTATGATGCTCAGCAATCCAATAGCGTTCAATGCCAATGTTCTCAGCATGTTTTGCAAGACTTACCATAGACTCAACGGCTTGCAAATAAGTTTGTCCTTCTCGAACAGGGGCGAGATTAAGAATAGAGAGCTTCATTTTATTTCCTCATGATTGATTTGTTGAGTGTCATTATACGTGTTTTTCTGGCAGAAATATCGATAAAATTGGAATAGGCTGTTTCGAGAAAAGGAAAAATATTGCAAAATAGGCACAAATTCAGATGTATTCGAAAAAATGATTGTATTTAATAATATTTCCCTAAAGCGTGGGCAAACCGAATTGCTCGAAAATGCCACGGCAACCATTAATCCGAAACAAAAAGTCGGTTTGGTGGGTAAGAATGGTTGCGGTAAATCTTCTCTTTTTGCCCTATTAAAAAAAGAATTAACGCCAGAGGGGGGCGAGGTCACTTATCCATCCAACTGGCGGGTATCTTGGGTGAATCAAGAAACGCCGGCATTGGATATTCCTGCCATTGATTATGTGATTCAAGGGGATCGCGAATATTGCCGTTTGCAGCAGGAACTTAACGAAGCAAATGAACGTAATGATGGTCATGCAATTGCGCGCATTCATGGGCAATTAGAAACCTTGGATGCTTGGACTATTCAATCTCGCGCGGCGTCCTTATTGCATGGTTTAGGCTTTAACCAAGAAGAAATCGCTCAACCAGTGAAATCCTTCTCCGGTGGTTGGCGGATGCGTTTAAATTTGGCACAAGCATTACTTTGTCCATCGGATTTATTATTACTGGATGAGCCGACCAACCATTTGGATTTGGATGCGGTTATTTGGTTAGAACGATGGTTAGTACAATATCAAGGCACCTTAGTATTAATTTCCCATGACCGAGATTTTCTCGATCCGATTGTAACGAAAATTCTCCATATCGAAAATCAGAAGCTTAACGAATACACGGGCGATTATTCTTCCTTTGAAGTGCAACGAGCAACCAAACTGGCACAACAAACTGCCATGTATCGTCAGCAACAACAAAAGATTTCCCATTTACAAAAATATATCGACCGTTTTAAAGCCAAAGCAACCAAAGCCAAACAAGCACAAAGCCGCATGAAGGCGTTGGAGCGCATGGAACTGATTGCACCGGCTTATGTGGATAATCCTTTTACTTTTGAATTCCGTCCACCACTATCCTTGCCGAATCCTTTGGTGATGATTGAACAGGCAAGCGCAGGTTATGGCAACGGTGAAAGTACGGTAGAAATTTTAAGTAAAATTAAGCTGAATTTAGTACCAGGTTCGCGCATCGGTTTGCTTGGGAAAAATGGTGCAGGTAAATCAACCTTAATTAAATTGTTAGCCGGCGAGCTCACAGCCCTTTCTGGTACAGTGCAATTAGCTAACGGCGTGCAACTCGGTTATTTTGCTCAACATCAGCTTGATACGCTACGTGCAGATGAATCCGCTCTCTGGCATATGCAGAAACTCGCACCGGAGCAAACGGAGCAACAGGTACGGGATTACCTTGGGAGTTTTGCGTTCCATGGTGACAAAGTTAATCAAGCAGTAAAAGCCTTTTCCGGTGGGGAAAAAGCCCGTTTGGTACTTGCGCTAATTGTTTGGCAACGTCCAAACCTATTACTGCTCGACGAACCAACTAACCATTTGGATTTGGATATGCGCCAGGCATTGACCGAAGCGCTAGTGGATTACGAAGGCTCTTTGGTGGTGGTTTCCCATGATCGTCACTTACTACGTAATACCGTGGAAGAATTCTATTTGGTACACGACAAAAAAGTGGAAGAATTCAAAGGCGATTTAGAGGATTATCAAAAGTGGCTGAATGAACAAAATAGTGCGCCAGAAAATAAATCCTCGGAGAAAAATGACGACAATGAAAATTCCATGCAAAACCGCAAGGAACAAAAACGTCGTGAGGCCGAACTTCGCCAACAAACTGCGCCTCTTCGCAAACAAATCTCTCAATTGGAGGAAAAAATGAATAAGCATGCCTCCAAACTTGCGGAGATTGAAAACCAATTGGCTGATTCCGAACTATACAGCGCGGAAAATAAAGAAAAATTGACCGCACTTTTGGCACTGCAAGTAGAGGTGAAGAAAGCATTGGAAGAAGTCGAAATGGATTGGTTAGCGGCCCAAGAAGAATTGGAAGTAATGCTACAAGCATAGGGACAGCGTATGAGTCAAAGTCTTTTCCAACACACAAAACACGAAGAATATTGCCCACAATGCGGCGCGCCTTTGCAAATGAAACAGGGTAAAAAAGGTCTGTTTTTAGGTTGTACCGCATATCCCGCCTGTGATTATTTGCGTCCACTAAATAGGGTGGAACATAAGGTGTTGAAAGAGCTTGATGAAACCTGCCCGCAATGTGGCAACCCACTCCAACTCAAACAAGGCGCTTTTGGGATGTTTATTGGTTGCAGTCATTATCCCGATTGTGATTTTGTGGTGCATGAACAACAGGATGATGAACAATCTATTGACTGTCCGGAATGCCATAAAGGACATTTGGTTGCCCGCCGAGGAAGACAAGGGAAAATCTTTTATGGTTGCGATAACTTTCCCCATTGCAAATTTTCCTTACCTGCAAAACCCTATGCCATGCCCTGTCCACAATGCCATTTTCCACTAGCAATGTTAAAAAGTGAAAATGCCGAACAGCAAGTGTGGCAATGTGCGAATAAAGGCTGTCGACATATTTTTGAGAACGAAAAATGAATGTACAACAAATTGCCACCCGTTTAATACAAGATGAAGTGGTTGCCTATCCTACTGAGGCGGTATTCGGTTTAGGCTGTAATCCGCTAAGTGAAAGCGCGGTCAGAAAATTGCTCGATTTAAAACAACGTCCAATTGAAAAAGGTCTTATTTTAATCGCGCCGAGCTTGTATTTTTTACAGCCATTTATCGATTTTTCCCATTTATCAGACGAACAACTTGCGCGCTTACAGGCACAATATGAACATCCGATCACCTGGGTGGTGCCAGCTAAGAAAGAGGTTCCAGATTTCCTGACGGGGCAATTTAATAGTATTGCGGTGCGTTTATGTACTCATCCTGCCGTCAAAGCCTTATGCGAAAAAACAGGCTTTGCCCTCACCTCGACCAGCGCAAACTTAACCAGTCAATCACCTTGCCGCAGCGCAGATGCCGTGCGTTCCCAATTTGGGGCAGATTTCCCCGTGCTTGATGAAGCTGTTGGTCAAGCACAAAATCCATCGGAAATTCGCGATTTGCTCACAAACCAACTTTTCAGACAAGGATAAGATATGCAGTACTATGCCGTTTGGGGCAATCCAATTGCTCAAAGTAAATCGCCGTTAATTCACCGCTTATTTGCCACACAAACCCAGCAAACGATGGAATATGTTGCCAAATTAGGTGACATTGAGGATTTTGAGCAGCAATTACAGACCTTTTTTGCTGAAGGGGCTCAAGGTTGCAATATCACCGCACCATTTAAAGAACGCGCCTATGCACTCGCTGAGGAACATAGCGAACGGGCGAAACTGGCAGAAGCCTGTAATACATTAAAAAAATTGGCTAACGGCAAACTCTATGCGGACAACACCGATGGCATTGGTTTGGTGACGGATTTACAACGCTTAGGTTGGATTCAGCCTCAACAACGTATTTTGATTTTAGGTGCCGGTGGAGCAACCAAAGGGGTATTACTGCCTTTGTTGGAAGCACAGCAGCAGATTGTCTTGGCTAATCGCACGCTAGAAAAAGGGCAACAACTGGCAGATAAGTTCAAGCCTTACGGCACAATTGAAGCTGTCGCGATGGATGCAATTCCCGCGCAAACCTATGATTTAGTGATCAATGCGACTTCGGCTGGATTAAGTGGGCATACCGCTGCCGTTAACGGCTCTATCTTATCATTGGCTCGCGCTTGTTATGACATGCAATATGCCAAAGGCAGCGACACGCCTTTTATTGCCTACTGTAAATCCTTAGGTCTGAATAATGTCAGCGATGGCTTTGGTATGTTGGTGGCGCAAGCTGCCCATTCATTCCATTTGTGGCGCGGAGTAATGCCTGATTTTGTTGCTATCTATGAACAACTCAAAAAGGATATGGTATGAGTACAAGTACAAGATGCCCTTGGGTAGGCGAACTTCCAATTTACATCGATTATCACGATAAGGAATGGGGCAAACCACAATTTGACAGCCAAAAGCTGTTTGAGAAAATCTGCTTAGAAGGGCAACAAGCAGGGCTTTCATGGATTACTGTATTGAGAAAACGCGAAGCCTATCGGGCCGCATTCTATCAATTTAATCCAGTTAAGGTTGCACAAATGACCGAACAAGATATTGATCGTTGTATGGAAAATACCGGACTTATTCGCCATCGGGCAAAACTGGAAGCCATTATAAAAAATGCCAAAGCCTATTTAGCCATGAAAAAGTGCGGTGAAAATTTCAGTGATTTTGTGTGGTCATTTGTGAATCATCAACCGATTATCAATGATGTCCCCGATATTTCTGTGGTACCCGCAAGAACTGAAACCTCAAAAGCAATGTCAAAAGCGTTGAAAAAACGTGGTTTTGTCTTTGTTGGGGAAACGACGTGTTATGCTTTTATGCAATCTATGGGGTTAGTCAACGACCATATAAATGGCTGTTGTTGTAAGTGATATTCCAGTATAATCCCGTCTAATTTCATCTGAATAAGAACTGATTATGAATAAAAAATATACCTTAATTTCAATCTCAATTCTGACCGCACTTTATAGCCAACAAAGTTTGGCAGATCTGCATGCTCAATGCTTACTCGGTGTGCCTCATTTTACAGGGGAAGTTGTGAAAGGTGATGTCAATAATTTGCCGGTTTATATTGAAGCAGATAAAGCAGAGATTAATCAGCCAACTCAGGCGATTTATCAAGGCAATGTGGATTTGAAACAAGGAAACCGCCATCTAGTCGGAAATTCAGTTGAAGTCAAACAAACAGGTGAGGGTAACCAAACTCAACGCTGGGCTTATTTGCGAGGCGGATTTGATTACAAAGATAATCAAATCAATTTATTAGGGAATGACGCAAACTTTAATTTAGATAGCAAAAACGGCAACGTAACCGATGCAGACTACCAGCTTGTAGGACGTCAAGGTCGTGGTAAAGCACAAGAAATTGAGTTAGGTGATAATTACCGCTTAATGAAAAATGCGACATTTACCTCTTGTTTGCCAGATGATAATGCTTGGACGGTAGATGCTTCCGAGATTCGTCAGCACATCAAAGAAGAATATGCCGAATTTTGGCATGCACGTTTTAAAGTATTAGGCGTGCCGGTATTCTATACCCCTTATCTACAATTACCGATTGGTGATCGCCGTCGTTCAGGTTTATTAATGCCAACCGTTGGCCATTCTAGCCGTGATGGTTATTGGTATAAACAACCGATTTATTGGAATATTGCACCAAATTATGATGCGACGATTGCACCAAAATATATGTCACATCGTGGCTGGCAACTAAATAGTGAGTTTCGTTATTTAACACCGGTTGGTGAAGGTAAGCTTGCGGGCGAATATTTAGGGCGTGATCGTTATGATGAATACACCAGCGATAGCCGTAAGCGTCATTTATTCTATTGGAAACATCATTCTTCTTTTCTTGAAAACTGGCGTTTAAATGTTGATTATACCAAGGTAAGCGATAAGCGTTATTTCACGGATTTTGATTCTGATTACGGTAGCAGTACTGATGGTTATGCGAACCAATATGCTCGTATTGCTTACTACAAACCAAATTACAACTTCGCAATTTCAGCGCGTCAATTCCAAATTTTTGATGAAGTTTCTGTGGGACCTTACCGTGCAATGCCACAAATCGACTTCAATTATTACAAGAATGATTTGGCGAACGGTTGGGTAGATTTCAAGTTATTCTCACAAGCAGTACGTTTTGACAATGATAGTACCTTGATGCCGACAGCATGGCGTTTTCATGTTGAGCCAAGTTTAGCGACAGCGATGTCAAATAAATATGGTAGCTTGAATATTGAGACTAAACTTTACGCGACCCATTATAACCAGAAAAAAGGCTCTTCTTCTTCGGCGGAAGACGTACAAAAATCAGTAAATCGGGTATTGCCGCAATTAAAAGTAGATTTGCAAACGGTTTTAGCGAGCAACAAAACCTTATTTGATGGTTATACACAAACGCTTGAACCTCATGTTCAATATTTGTATCGACCGTACAAAGACCAAAGTAATATCGGTTCAAAACGTGTTAATAATTACCTTGGTTTTGGTTATGATTCCGCATTAGTTCAACAAGATTATTATTCTTTGTTCCGAGATCGTCGTTATAGTGGTTTAGACCGTATTTCATCTGCAAACCAAGTGACAGTTGGGGGTACAACCCGTTTTTATGATAAAAATGCCGATGAGCGTTTTAACTTCTCAGCAGGACAGATTTATTATTTAACCGCCTCCAGAATTGATGATAACCCGAGTAATCGTACACCAAAATCCTCTTCTTCTTGGGCATTGGAGTCTAACTGGAAAATTAGCGATAAATGGAATTGGCGTGGTAGCTACCAATATGATACGTTGCTAGATAAAGCCTCATTGGCGAATAGCAGTTTAGAATTTAATCCGATGAAGAATAATCTGATTCAATTAAATTATCGTTATGCAAGTAAAGAGTATATTAACCAAAATTTAGGCGCTTCAGCAAACCGTTATCAACAAGACATTAAACAGGTCGGTATAGTAGCTGCATGGGAAGTATCAGATAACTGGGCAGTTGTTGGAAAATACTATCAAGATATTGCGTTGAAAAAGCCAGTTGAGCAATATGTGGGTTTGCAATATAACTCGTGCTGTTGGTCTGTTGGTGTAGGGGCAAGACGTTATGTAACGAGTCGACAAAATCAACGAGATGATCAAGTGGTTTATGACAACAGCATTGGTGTTACCTTTGAATTACGTGGCTTAGGTGAAAATGATCACCAAAGCGGTATTGAAGAAATGTTGAAAAAAGGTAAACTTCCTTATATTCAGGCATTTAGCTTATAGTGAAATGAAAAAAGGCTACCAAAAGGTAGCCTTTTTATTTAGAAGTTCGGTTAAAAAAGACGACAATTTTTGACCGCACTTTGTTTATTTTTTTCGTTTTGCTCGGGGATGGGCTTGATCATACACTTCAGCAAGATGTTGGAAATTTAAATGCGTATAAATTTGCGTGGTGGATAAATTACTGTGCCCTAAAAGTTCTTGAACAGCCCGCAAATCTGAACTCGCTTCCAGCATGTGAGTGGCAAAAGAGTGACGCAGTTTATGCGGATTGAGATGGCTGTTTAATCCTTGGCGAATGCCCCAGTTTTCCATTCGTTTTTGAATAGAGCGATGAGTAAGGCGATTTCCCAGTTGGCTCACAAAAAGGGCGTCATCTTTAGGATTAAATAAAGGGCGTACTTTCAACCATTGTTGAATTGCATGAGAAGCATAACGTCCAAAAGGCACAATACGTTCTTTGTTTCCTTTACCAATTACTCTCACTTCACGTACACGGGTGTTAATACTATTGAGGTTTAAGCCTTGTAATTCAGATAATCGAAGCCCTGAGCTATACATCAACTCCATCATCGCACGATCGCGCAAATCAATGGGATCTTTGCTGTCATTTGAAAGCAATTTTTGGACCTGTTCAGCATCAATATTTTTCGGTAAATGCTTGCCTTGTTTGGGCGCAGAGATGCCTGTTGCCGGATTCACTTTCATTTGCCCTTGATGCACAAGATAGCTGAAAAACTGACGAAGAGCAGACAAACGCAATGCCAAGCTCTTTTCTTTTAAACCTTGCTTACGACTTTCTGCCAAAATAAGACGAACAACGCTTGAATTCACTTGCAACCAGTGTTGAATGCCTTTTTCAGCCAGAATAGCTAAAATCGCATTCAGTTGATGTTGATAATTGGTGAGAGTATGTGGGCTTACTTGGCGTTCAATTCTCAAGTAATCCCAATATTGATTGAGGAGCGTATGCATTAGAGAGTTAATTCAAACAAACTTTTTTTCGTGTTTAGCTTAAATCCTTCGCGTTCTAAGATGCTCTGTTGAGTTTGGCTTAATTCCGCTACTAAACGGTTAGATTGTGTATAACAGACAAACTCTTTAGCTTTAGAAATAAGGGCTGCATAAATATCGGTTTGATGTTTATCTTCTTTGACAAAAATATCAGTTAATTGCCAATAGCGTTGTAGTTGTAAAGAAGATAAGCGAGGGTACAGTTGAACAAAACCAATCGCCTGTGCGTTTTCGTTTACAGCAACAAAAAACATGCTTTCATTAAAACGTATACGATTCGTAAGAAAGGTTAAAGTGCGGTCAGGATTTTCACTCATTCCGTTGGCAAGTCGATAGGCTTCAAAGAGTGGAGCAAGCACTTCTATATTCCATTGTTCGGCTTTGAAAATTTTCATTGTTACCAGACCTATTTTCCGTTTATTTATAAAATTGGTTATTTTTTATCGGTTCCGTACAGTAGATTGTAGCTTTTTAGCACAAAATAATCATCATTTCCCCAAAAAAATTTTCAAAATGTGATTTTGCACAAAGAAATCTGCCTAAAGTTTGGTATAGTAAACACACTTTTTATTTATTCAATATGGAGAAACAAAAATGGCACGTCGTCCTTTAGTAATGGGTAACTGGAAATTAAACGGTTCCAAAGCGTTCACCAAAGAATTAATCGAAGGATTAAAAGCAGAATTACATGATGTAACAGGTTGTGATGTGGCTATTGCCCCACCCGTTATGTATTTAGGTACGGCTGAAGCGGCACTATCTGGTTGTGGTTGCAGCTGTGGCGGTAAAAGTGTGATTCAGTTAGGTGCACAAAACGTAGATATCAATGTGAAAGGTGCATTTACTGGTGATATTTCTAGCGAAATGTTAAAAGATTTTGGTGCAAAATACATCATTATCGGTCACTCTGAGCGTCGTACTTACCACAAAGAAAGCGACGAATTCGTAGCGAAAAAATTTGGTGCATTAAAAGAAGCTGGTTTAGTGCCGGTATTATGTATTGGTGAAACTGAAGCTGAAAACGAAGCAGGTAAAACTGAAGAAGTATGCGCGCGTCAAATTGATGCAGTCATCAATGCATTAGGCGTAGAAGCATTTAATGGTGCCGTGATTGCTTATGAACCGATTTGGGCGATCGGTACGGGCAAATCAGCAACTCCAGCACAAGCACAAGCAGTTCACGCATTTATCCGTGGTCATATTGCAGCAAAATCACAAGCTGTAGCAGATCAAGTGATCATTCAATACGGTGGTTCAGTAAATGATGCTAACGCAGCAGAGTTATTCACTCAACCGGATATCGATGGTGCATTAGTGGGCGGCGCTTCACTTAAAGCGCCTGCGTTTGCAGTAATCGTGAAAGCAGCGGCGGCGGCGAAAAACTAATTTTCTTGTTCTAAAAGAAATAAAAAAAGTGCGGTTAATTTTGACCGCACTTTTTGTTTTTGATTAATGTTGATTACGTTCCCACAAATCAGCATACTTCACAAAGGTGGAGTGGGCTGAAAGTACCGCCAGCAGAAAACCTTGCTTTCCATCTAAGAAGCCGGCTTTTAAAATGTACATTTTGACAAAGCAACCAATAGCATGGCTGACACCTTGCCATAATGTTGCTTTTCTCCCTTTGGCTTGGCGTTGATCAGCCCAAGCCTTGGCATAGCCTGCAGATTTTACTAAATAGTGATGAATGCTTTTATAAGTGAAATGCTCTAGATCTCCAGTTAATTTCTGTACTTTCGTATTTTCAGGATAAACCACTTTTTCATGAACCAGAGAATCATTATATCCCGCATAATTTGTGCGATATAAACGCACCACATAATCGGGGTACCAACCCGAATGACGAATTTCACGCCCAAATACTTCACTCACCCGAGGAATATCATAAACCGTATTTGGTACATCTTGTTGAACCGCTTGTTGAATGGATTCACGAAGTTTCGGTGTGACACGTTCATCGGCATCTAACCACAAAACATAATCACTGGTGACATATTGTTGTGCACGTTGGCGTTGCTTGCCAAAACCCGGCCAATCAGGATGTGAATAAAATTTTGCACCATATTGTTCCGCGATTTCTTGGGTGTTATCAGTACTGCCTGAATCGACAATAATGATTTCATCTACCCAATCTTTTACCGTATCAAGACATTGAGCAAGATCTGCCGCTTCATTTTTGACAATCATGGCAATGCTAATTGTTGGCATATTTTGATCCTTTTTTTGCTATACTAGCCGAAATTTTTGTAAGTATAACCGAATTTATTTTATGTGGCGTTTTTTTTATACCTGCTTGATGTATCTGATTCAGCCTTTTGTCCTGTTCTTCATGTTGCTACGAAGTCTCAAGGCGCCGAATTATCGCAAGCGTTTAGGCGAGCGATATGGCATTTATGCGAATCTTGCCAAGCCTACACAAGACGGGATCGTCATTCATGCTGCATCGGTAGGGGAAGTGATCGCCGCTACACCGCTAGTAAAACGTATTCAGAAAGACTATCCGCATTTACCAATCACATTTACAACGGTCACGCCAACAGGCTCTGAACGCGTAAAAGCTGCGTTCGGGGAAACTGTGACGCATTGTTATTTGCCCTACGATTTACCTTGTGTCATCAATCGTTTTATTGATTTTATTCAGCCTAAAGTATTCATTGTGATTGAAACGGAACTCTGGCCAAATTTGATTGATTGTTTGGCTCATCGAAATATTCCTTTCATTGTCGCTAATGCTCGCCTTTCTGCACGTTCAGCGAGACGCTATGGCAAAGTCAAACAACATCTACAACGAATGTTTTCTCAAATCAGCTTGATTGCGCCACAAGATAGTATCAGTGGAAAGCGTTATTTAGAGTTAGGTTATGAGAAAGATCGTCTGCAATTAACTGGCAATATTAAATATGATCTTGTGGTCAGTGACGAATTACTTAAAGACATTGAAGCACTTCATGAGAGCTGGGCGAAAGATCGTCAGATTTGGATTGCCGCCAGTACGCACGAAGGGGAAGAAGAACTCATTTTACAAGCGCATCATTTGTTACTGAAAAAACATCCAAACTTGCTGTTATTGCTTGTACCTCGTCATCCTGAACGTTTTAATCCTGTGGCGGATTTAATTGAAAAAGCCAACTTTAACTTTATTCGTCGTTCAACGGGGGAGATTCCTTCAGAAAATACCCAAGTGATTCTTGGTGATACCATGGGCGAGTTGATGTTGATGTATGGTATTTCAGATATTGCGTTTGTAGGCGGAAGTTTGGTCAAACATGGGGGACATAATCCTCTAGAGCCTTTGGCGTTTAAATTACCCGTTGTGAGTGGAAAACATACCTTCAATTTCCCTGAAGTCTTTACTTCGCTTTTAGAAGTGCAAGGTGTGTTGCAAATCAACTCCACCGAAAAAGCATTATCAGAGATTATTGATAAGTTATTAAATTCGAAAGGGGCACGTCAACGTTTAGGTAATGCAGGCTACGAGGTATTAATCGAAAATCGTGGCGCATTACAGCGTCTTTTAGATTTGCTTCATCCTTATTTAACCAATATTTCGGAGAACAATAAATGACAAGCGTAATTTACCCTGGCACGTTTGACCCGATTACCAACGGGCATTTAGATATCATTGCGCGAAGTGCGGTCATTTTTCCGAAAGTTTTTGTCGCGGTTGCGAATAGTCCGAGCAAAAAGCCATTGTTCTCATTGGAAGAACGCGTTGAGCTGGTGCGTCAATCGGTCGCTCATTTGCCCAATGTGGAAGTATTTGGATTCTCTGATTTACTCGCGAATGAAATCAAAGCGAAAAAGATTACTGCCATTATTCGTGGCGTGCGTACAACGACGGACTTCGAATATGAATTACAACTGGCCGCGTTAAACCGTTTATTAACCGATGGTGTGGATAGTTTGTTCTTCCCTCCAACAGAAAAATGGGCATTTGTGTCTTCCACGATTGTACGAGAAATTTATTTGCATCATGGTGATGTGAAAGAATTGGTGCCGGAAGCTGTCTATTTAGCCTTAAAAGCACGTCGTGAATGAAAAAAACACTTCTGATTTTAACCGCACTTTTAGCGTTAACTGGTTGTGGTACGGTGGTGAAATTAATCGATCCATCTGAGAAATACACACCTTACGCAGGTGCAGCTTATGATTTAGAGATGGCACAAAAATGGGGTTTACCTATTTTAGATTTGCCACTGTCATTTTTATTAGATACCGCATTGTTGCCTTATGCGTGGTCAAATTAATTTGCATTAAGATATGAAACTCAATCC
>JAWHBY010000030.1:0-21990 GCA_032568935.1 Parahaemophilus parainfluenzae | reverse complement strand
TACTTTATCAAGTGGAACGGATTGCATGGCTGTAATACCTTGGCTATTCATCTCTGGTAATTGGGTAATACTATGCCATAGTCCAAATCGACGGCTTACGTAACCCAATATTGATGA
Organism: Parahaemophilus parainfluenzae; assembly: GCA_032568935.1. Taxonomy (GTDB): domain Bacteria; phylum Pseudomonadota; class Gammaproteobacteria; order Enterobacterales; family Pasteurellaceae; genus Haemophilus_D; species Haemophilus_D parainfluenzae_AE. The sequence goes on along the minus strand of JAWHBY010000030.1, from coordinate 21,873 downwards.
AGGCTGTAATTCACAAGTGGTATCTGCAACTTGAAAGTAAAATTGTTTTAATTGACGAGCATTTGTCAGTTCAAATTTATTTACGTCAGGAATATTTAAAGAAACTTTCTCAGCAGAAACTTGGCTAGCAGTGATTGGTGCATCTGTAGCCATTTGGTCTGGTGCGACTTTATTCTCTTCTTTTGTCTGAGAATTCTCAACAAAATCTGACCGCTCTTTTACGAAACGTCGTAATCGAGCTAAAGCAGACTCAACACCAGAAAGTTTTTCACTTAATTGAAGCGAAAGCACCTCTATAAATTTGTCTATCTGATCATTTTCTACTGCTGTAAATCTTACATCTGTATTAATTGATGCTGCATTTTCAAGACGTTCAAAAATAAGTGTAATGAACTTTCCTTTAAAACGATTAATTGTATTATCGGTTGAAGGCTTAGGATAAGCATTAAAAAGAAACTTCTTATTGAATTCTGAGAACAATGATAGAAAGTCAACAAGATTAGACTTAAATCCTTTATAAAGTAAGGCATAACCTAGATATTGTAAAACCTTATAATCTTTACAAGACTCAGACAAATACTGATGAGAATGTGAAATAATCCCTTCCCAATCAATCGTATCATGCTGCAAAGAACCAAACTTCATGACTTGCTCATCAAGCGCAGAAAAAACGATACCCTCTTCATCAGGTGTACCAACGGGAAAATATTCTCCAGCAATATCATCTAAAATGCTCTGATACTTCATTTTACCAACCACATTCTTTTCTTATTGGCGCAACTTGAGATGCTAGTCCGTTATTTTTGAAAATAAACTGACGATCTTCTTGCGGAAGAGAAACTGAAAACGTATCAATATATAAGATTGATTTTAATTGTTGTATTGCATAGAGTCCTCGCCCAGCATCTAACAAATAGCCTCGTTCTGCACTCTGCCAATCAATTTTAGAGGCAGTATGATTTGTATCGTTATTAGCAATATGAACATTCAGTAAATTATGTTTAACGGGTTTATCCAATGCAATTTGGAATCTTGTGATATTGTCTTTACAAGCAACGTATATCGAAGCATTGCCGTCATTACTTAATAAAGCGAGTTCTAAATTATTTTCAGCCCAAGCATCCCGTCCATCAACTTTCGCTAATGTAAAAATATCACCAACCAATTTAGGAACAAGATTACTGACCGCACGTTCATCTATCATTTGCTCTCTAACTGGTGTATTAAATACTCTATCGAAACATGCAAGACGATTAATATTGGATTTAATCGATACGCATTGCTCTGCTTTATCCAATCGTTCTTCAGATAAAGTATTCACAGAATACATAGATAAGAAAAAAGCAAACATCGCTTTACATACAAAAGAAAAACGTAGTGCCATAACAAAATCCCTCACTACATATTATTAATAATGTCATTTACATTATTAATGATCTCAGTCGAATATGAATCCAAAAGCATACTATATAAGAAATAAATTAATACAAAAACAAGTAATGTTCCCCATGCAACACGATTTAATGATAATGGTTTCTTTACCGTATAATCACTTTTGTAAAGATGCGTTTGCTGGTTTCTCTGATAATCATACCCACGTAATGGTCTCAGTGTTTTTTGTAATTTTATTAAAATATTTTGAATATTTTCTTGCCCATGTGGACTAAGGGCATACTGCCCTTTAAAGCCAAGAGCCAAACAAATGTACATAAATTCTAACAACTCATGATATTTTTCAGGTTCAAGCATCGTTCTTGATAAGATAGAGTAAAACTTTTCTCCTCCCCATGTTTCATTATGAAAATGAGCAAGTAACGATCGCTGACCCCAAACTGAAGAACTTCCCCAAGAAGTTGCCATCACCATTTCATCAATAAATGTACACACACAATAGCGGAATGAAAGCTGGAATGCACTGTCATAGTTTAATTCTTTTACTTTTTCACCCAATGCCATGATTTCATTTTGCATCCTAGTGTATAAACTACTGATATCATCTACATACGATAATTTTCTTAGTCTAAGAGCTGTTGCTAATAGTGGATTTGCCAATTCAACTAAGGTATTATAAGAGTGAGTTTGTAATTGAAAGTCATAGTCTATATCAAAATCAACATTCCCAACTTGTTCATAAAGAAGATCGGTTTTTTCATTAATTACTGGTACATTATTCGTAATGAAAACTCGATCTGAAGGTATATCAATTGATGAATTATATGTATTCAACAACTCTCTATTATTCATTATGATAAATCTCCACGGATAGCCCAAAATTCAAGCTCTAACCCTGGATAATTTCCTGTAATATGGAAACCAAATCCAGATGAAGTTAATAAACTTTCCCAATATGGCGATGTTTTATCTAATTGGAAATACATAAAACCAGAATGGTAAGGTAAATATCGAGGAGCTACAGGTAAAGCACTCACAGGAACACCAGGCAATTGTAAATGAACTAGTTGATTAATTTGCTCGATGCTTGATATCTTAGTCTGTTGAATAAATTGATTTTTTAACAACTCTGGTTGTAAATGTGCTTTTACAGCAATGATAAATTCAGCTGTAGAATAAAGTGATGCATCGTTAACCTGAGCCGTATAAATTCCATATTGACGAGCAACAACTGGCAATGGTACAACTTTTGTATTTGTCACTATACTTAAATAGGACTTGATATCATTAAATAAGGGCTCTAAAGAAGTCGCTGGATTTTCATGAAGATAATCATAAAAAGTTTCTGAAAATCGTTCTTTTAAAACAAAAGTAGTCAACTCACTACGTAATGAAGCAAGTAATTCATAAACAGATAAAGGATGAACTTTACCTAATTTCACAATACTTTTTATTAACGGTGAAACCCTATTAAGACTTAAAAGCATAAGGAAATCATTAACATCAGCTACTCCAGATTGTTCAGGACGCCCTATTCTACTCACAATATTTTGTGCTCGTAATGAAATTAAATCAGACAACTCTGCTAATTTCTTCATGAAGACTGGCATTGCATTAATATGCAATGACATAGGATAAAATGCTTCATCTAATATAACTTGATGATCTAATGTAATATCCTTAATCTTTGCAATAGGTAAAGAAACATAATTACTCAAATCATCTAATGAAGATTTTAGGAAATATTGATTTTTCAACAACTCAAGCTGAGTATAATTTCCACTTTCACTATGAGAGTCTTTCACTTCAGTAAAAACAATTTCACTTCGAAAATCCATTGACTCTGAACGATTTGATGAATATTTAATTTCACCTTCTCCATTTGTAATAATCGGCAAACAAAGATAAATTGTTTCGCCAACAAAATTACTACTTACGCTAATTGAAGAAGGCAAACTATCCGTTAGAGGTAAATCAAAAAGTGTTCCATCGGGCATTACACCTTTACATTCAGTGATACCAAACTTTCCAAAAGAAAGCTGCTGTTGATCAACCGCAATTTTCTCAAAACCTAAATTATAAGCCGAGATATCAATAACTTGCTTCAGTTGTGATGTTAAAAAACGGCTTTCTTGCTGAAAATGTTGCGGCCTAATGAATAGGCCTTCTTTCCATAAAACACGATTTGATAAAGACATGGATTAATTATCCTTAAAAATTTCAACTTTAGAATCTAAAACACGAATTAACAGAGGGTAATTTTCCCCGCCTTTAGGTTTTACTTGCACAATGCCTTTCCATTTGCGGTTTTCATAACCATTAAAAAGCGCTACCACCCCAATATAATGGGTTTTTTCATTCATTTCTTCTGAATCCACAAATCTAAACTGATTAGGAGCAACAATTAAATCTATATTTGAAACATATGTCTTACCCAATGATTCTGTAAAATCATTGCCACGAAAATCATCATATGTACTACTTAAAAACAGAGACTTATCAGTTAATTGGAAGATTTTTAACATCACAGGAGTCGCTCTAGCATCAGCCTTTCCATTTTCTTGCTCGATAATTTGCTTATCCGAATTAGTACTATTGGCTGTCGCATTCTTTTTATATTCATGAGCTGTCATTGGACGTTTAACTTGAGGTTGTTTTAAAGCGTCTAGCTCTTCAAACTCTGCTGATGCCTCATCACTTACTACAGTAATAGCATCATCTTTCGGTGAATAAACGTTAATATTGGCACGATCCGTTGCATAAATAGAAAGTGAATAAGTCGATGGTTTTACTAAACGAGGATTGACACTCGGTTCATTATTAGAAGAGCATCCTGCCATAGTTAATGCAACAATAGTAAACATAAATAAAGATTTTAATTTCATAAGATTTCCTTAGTTATTTAATAAAAAATAGGGGATCTAAAATAGGCTCCACTTGTTTTGGTTTTGTATCATCTTTATCAGTAAAAGTTGATACAGAATTCTGTGCTCCTTCATATTCAACTGTAGATGTAGGTTTCACTAATTCACTTTGTGACTGGTTAACATCCAGTGGAGTATAATATTCTAAAACACTATGAATATAAGGATTAAAAAATTTATATTCCGTAGACTCAAATTGATGAGGCATCGCATCAATTAACTCTGTAGAAGACTCGTCATCTACTGTTAATGCCAATAACGGATCTAGATTCGTGCCATTTGTTTTTAATTCAAGTAAATCTTGATTAATGATAGCTCTCTCAAAATCATAATTATATTGCTGAGCATATTCTAAATTTAAGATTGTATTATCTGTTTGTTTATTCAATAAATAAGATAATTCATCTTGTAAAGTCACCATTTCTGCTTCATTAGTAAAAATCTTAGCTCTAATCTTATAATTACATAGAGAAATAAGATCATTATCATTTAATTTGATAATTCCTCCCGCTGGGAGAGCTCTCGTTGTACCATTAATAAAAAGCTTTTTACTATGAGCTATTAAACAAAAATCAGTATTATAATACTTTATTTCAAACTCAATATCTGAAATTTCATTCTTCCAATTATCTATTTTCCAATTCACATTTGATGAAGAACCAACTAAACCACCAGATAAATCAAAATAGCAATAAGGTAATGTTCCTCTTTCAAGCATCAACGCATTAGTTACCATCAATAAAAGCTTATGCATTTATGCCGTTCCTTCAATGATTACCCGGTTTAAAGAATGAACTTTTGCTGAATCTGTATTAATCAATGTCGTCCACCCTAGCCAACTAGAATTATCCTTTCCCAAAATAAATGTAGACTGCGTATCTGGATGTAAACCTAATGAGATATCATAAGGCAGTGGATCTTTTAATAGAAAGCGAATCAACTCTTGAAGATGCTTATACTTTTCAGTATTTGGCAAAAATTGGTAAAATTCACTTATTGTTAGATTATCAATATTAACTCTAAACTTATTTGAAAATGATTCAACTTTATCGCCCGAAATAAAATTATTACCTAACATCATATTTTGCATACCAAGTTTATTTTTTTGCTCGCTTTCTATTTCAACAAGCTGTCTTACATGCTCCTCAATAAAAACATCATCCAAATCAAAATAATGTCGAATAATATCAGCTAGTATCTGCGGGGTTCTTATACCCGATTGTATAATACCAATATAATAAAAAATCTTATTCCAATTTAAATGAGAAAAACCTATAAAATCTTTAGATAACCCTAAGATATTCAGAATGTTCCGAGAATAATTATCTGAGAAATCAGGTTTAAAGCGTATATAATATTTATATTTTCTCCAGATTTGGTGAAATATTGCGAGCAAATGATGATTAAAAAAATCTAAATACTGAGCTTGAATAGACTCATTATCATACGACGACTCTGCAATTTCATCCAAGATACTTCCTGGAAGTGGACCTGATGCACCTTGTAATCCCAAAAAGTTAGTAATAATTTGGAATATCCGTTTCCCTTCTTCATCTTGAATGGCAACTTGCTCAATATCCCCAGCAGGAAAATTAATTTTAGGATTACTAAAGAAACGAAATATTGATTCCTCAATTAAAGTATTTTCTAATTCATCTAAGCTCATAGACGATGCCTCAGCTATTGTTTCTATGAGCTGATGAAAGCCAAACTGAATTAGATCACTCTTTGAAGAGAGGTTTTCTGTTCCCATTTAAATATCTCGTTATTGCTTGTATTAATAACTTCTAAAAGATGAAATGAATTTATTGTTCCATATAACCTAAAAAATTCAGCAAGAATCGAACCAAATAAAAATAATTCTCCTTCACAGAGAAAATTATTACTATCTATTCTTAATACTGATTTTTGACCTCTATATACGATACCTTTTATGACTTTATCAAGTGGACGAGTCATAATTGACTCCATCCCAGCCAAACGTTTTTCAGTTCTTCTTAATGCCTGAACATCATACATTGCAGAAAAATCATAAGTTAATAGTATTTCCTTTAAAACATCTAATTTTGTCAAAGATAAATAATTAAGTGAAAGATTGGAGACTAACTTCCAATGAATCGATTCATCTAAAACAGCTCGAACTGTTTTTACAGGCAACGTAATATTTTTAAAGTCAATATAAGAAGGAGTATTTTGTGATGGTACACAAATATCACCAATACCTAAAAACTCAGGTAAATTATAATTTGTACAATCTAAATCTATAGATATAGTTTCTCTAGAAGTATCTAAAATCTTATTGGAATCAGATACAAAAGAGACAAAATGATCATAACCTGTTTCTTCAATATTATTTTTAATAATTGATTTATAGTACCCATACCTTCCTGATGCGGAACTGTGCACAAATGATTCAAATTTTGGATAAGTATAAATCCTATTTCCCGTCTCTTTTAAAAACTTTGAGCCTGAAACACGCTTAATATCGAATATCTCGAAATGCTCCCGATTAAAACCAGCCGGAATCACTGGATATAGATCTTTTTTTCCATCAAAATTTAGCGGAATAGCATCATGTTCAAATAAATTAATTACTGGAACGCAATACAAAGAAAAATCTGCTCGTGTTAATTTTAGATCTTTAGGAAAAGAACGATTAAACTCAAAAAATAACTTAAATTTTTTCTTACCTAATCGATTTAAATATAGATGTAAATTTCTTAACTTAAAGAAATAAAATTTTTTAGGAAAAAAGAAAAATTCTTGTAATAATCGATACCCATCAAATGCATTATCTGGATAAGGAATCAAAGATTCATCTTTATCAAAACCAACAGAAGAAATAACATCCAGTGGTAAATTAATTACACCGTCTTCTGATTTGATATAAACTTTTGTTAAATAATTAAAAACCCATTGATAACAAGTTAAAGCACTGTAATCACTCCCTGATAAATAAAATGACAATTCATCGCACCGTATAGAAGAAAAATCACTATCTGTGATATTCTCTAACTCTAATTCAATGATTGTAGACTCACTACCCGATGCGCTTTTTACATCATTTAACACAAGCGGATAAACTGAGACATCCATCGTTGTCTGAAACTGACAAGCTGTACCGTCTACAGGTTTAGATGAAACAAATGTCCCTTTAGGAACTACATGCTTTGTTGTAATCGCCCTTTCTTTAGGTTGAAAGTTTAAAATTGCACAGCTTGGTAAAGGGTGCAAATAATTTGGCCAAAGAAGCTGAATCATTGATTGAGTTATCTCAGGTAAATTATCTTGAACTTTTTCTTTCAAACGTGCCGTTAAAAAAGCAAAAGATTCAATAATTCTCTCAGCTTCAGGATCAACGATCTCATCAGATAGAAATCTAGACAAATGGGGATAAATCTTTGAAAAATGTAGTCCATCTCTTTTGAGAAAGTCTAACTCAGCTCTAAAAAACTCTTTCAAAGACATTTACACAACCCTAAACTTCTTATTTGAACTATCTAAAATAATGTTTAATTCAGTTAACTCATTTTTTTGTTTTAATAACACTACGCAAGTTATACGGAAGTTAAGCTGAAGAACATCATATGTATCCTGGATATATTCTATTCTTGTAATACGAACTCTTGGTTCATAGCGCTCTAAACTAGAACGAATATTTGCAACAATTGTTTGACTTAAACTTTTTGTAGTTGCAGTTGCGTCATTAAAGTCTCTTAAACCAAAATCGGGCGCACATAATGTACACCCTTCTTTTGAATTAAGTACTAATTCTATGTTTCTTTTTATCGAACGAATTAAGTCGCTTACAATCTCTGCTTCAGTTTTCTTTTTTATAACATCCGTATTCTGTGGAGCAGTTTTAATTCGGTTCCAAAACCCCATAAAACAACTACTTATTTATTATCAATATCTAATCGACCCACAAGGGAAAGATCAAAACTTGCCCCCATATATTTAAAGTGCGGTCTAACAGATAAAGAAACTTTGTACCAACCTGGCTCTCCTGCTACACTTGATACTTCCACTTTAGCAGAACGTAACGGACGACGACTACGCACTTCTGCTGGTGGGTTCTCTTGATCTGAAACATACTGTTTCAACCACACATTCAGCTCACGTTCAAGATCTTGGCGCTCTTTCCACGAGCCAATCTGTTCACGTTGTAATACTTTTAAGTAATGCGCTAAACGGTTCACAATGAACATATATGGCAATTGTGTACCCAATTTATAATTTGTTTCAGCGGCTTTTCCTTCTTCTGTATTTGAGAATTTTTTAGGTTTTTGAACAGAGTTAGCCGAGAAGAACGCTGCATTATCGCTTCCTTTACGCATAGTTAAAGGAATGAAACCTTCATCAGCTAATTCAAATTCTTTACGATCAGTAATTAATACTTCTGTTGGGATTTTCGCTTGTAACTGACCAAACGATTCAAATAAATGAACGGGTAAATCCTCAACCGTACCACCACTTTGTGGGCCGATAATATTTGGACACCAACGATATTTAGCGAAACTATCAGTAACTTTAGATGCCATCAAAAATGCTACATTACTCCACAAATAATTATTATGGTTGCCATCAATTCCTTCATTGTAATTGAAAGTTTTAATCGGATTTTCAATTGAATCATAAGGCAAACGAGACAAGAAACGTGGCATTGTTAATGCTAAATATTTTGAATCTTCTGACTCTCTTAAAGCTCTCCATTTAGCATATCGAGGCCCCTCAAAAATATCTTTTACTTCTTTAATTTCAGATAAAGATGCATAACTATCTAGACCAAAGAACTCAGGACCTGCAGCTGAAATAAATGGAGCATGAGACATTGCGCCAACAGATGAAATATATTGCAATAATTTAATATCTGGTGCTGATGGCGTAAACGTGTAGTTACCAACAATCGCAGCAACCGGCTCACCACCAAATTGACCATAGTTTGCTGAATAAACATGTTTATATAAACCACTTTGAGTAATATCAGTGGCATATTCAAAATCGTCAAGCAATTCTTCTTTGCTTACATTTAGTACTTCTATTTTAATATTTTCACGGAAATCTGTGCGATCTACAAGAAGTTTCAAACCACGCCACGCAGACTCCATTTCTTGGAATTTATCATTATGTAAAATTTCATCTACTTGATGACTGATTTTCTCATCAAGACGAACAATCATTTCATCTATCAGCGTCTTATTTACAACTGCATCTGTACTATCAGATTTCAACATTTCAGAAATAAATTCTGCAATTCCACGCTGCGCAATGCTGTAATCTTCATTTTCAGGTTTAAAACGTGTCTGTTCCATGACCTGATCAAGCAAGCTTGTTGTTTGCGAATTTTTTTCAGCTTTTGCAGTTTGATTCTTAGTAACCATAATCTACTACCCTTATTCTTTTTCTAAAATGATCGCCAACTCTTTTTCCAACGTTTCTCTTGCGTTAGGATCTGCAATTAACTCTTGCAATTTATTTCTAAATGCCGGGATGTTCCCCATCGGTCCTTTTAAGGCAAGAAGTGCTTCTCGCAACTCTAATAACTTGTTTAATTGGGGTACTTGCTTAGCAATATTGTCGGGAGAAAAATCCGCCATGCTCTCAATTTTTAGGCTAACACCCAGGTCTTGATTTTCAGCATTTTCTTCCAAGCGGTTTGGAACAGCTACATCAATCGTCAAATTAGATTGTTTCATTACAGCATCAAAATTGTGCTTATCAATAGAAACTGTCTCTCTTTCTTCAAGGCTTAAGTCTTCTGCAGCACCTTTAAAATCACCAGTAACAAGAAGTTTTAAAGGCAATTCAACTTCATCAGTTTGACCTTCTGTAGCCGGAGTATATTTAATATTAATTCGCTCTTTTGGTGCGACTGAACCTGTTTTAGACATTATAAAATCCTCTTTGAAATTTAAACCTATTTCTATTTTTAGATAACGAGCTAAAAAATAGCTAGATTATAAAAAATCACCACTACTAAATCAATGATAAAGTCTGCAGTATAGAATCATTTTTTACAAATGATATTGTTACGTGACAAAATTAAACACGACTACTATTTTAGAAATTATGTATTTTCTTTTAAAATGAATATATAAACATCAATTTCACAAGAAAATCCTATCATTTTAGTTTAAAATATCAAAATGAAACATTTCATAGAATAAGGAGGAGTCATGTCCGCTCGTAGAGTAATCGTAATTGGAGATAAGACCACCCACGGAGGTACCGTACTTCAGGGCTCACAAACCATGACCGCAGGAGGCAAAAGTGTCGCCCGACAAGGGGATCTGGTTTCGTGTCCCAAATGCAAAGGTAACTTCCCGATTATTGAAGGCTCGTCCATAATGCTAGCTAACGGGCGAGGTATTGCTCTTGAAGGAATGAAAACAGCCTGTGGCGCTGAATTAATTGCTTCACAATCTATGATGAAAGCTAAAGCATAATTTATTTAGTATTTATACAACGCTATTATTACTGCCAATATATTTTATAGGAATCCCAAATGGCCGTTCAATCCGATTATCGTTACAGTCTTACCGTTAATGGCTCCTCTCAATTTGAAGTAGTCCGTTTTGTATTAAAAGAACATCTATCCACACTATTCCGACTTGAACTCGATCTAGCCAGTTTTGGTGCTGAGCCCAATTTTCATTCTCTAATTGACCAACCTGCTACACTAACCTTCTGGCAAGGAGATGAGGCAGTTCGTAGTGTTAACGGTATCGTCACCGCCTTAAATCAGGGAGAAACTGGTTTTACTCGTACTCGTTATCACATGGTGATTGAACCCTCTTTATGTCGTGCTGGGTTACAAACTGATTTACGAATATTCCAACAACAAGACTCTCAAAAAATTATCGAAACACTACTAAGTAAAAATCAAGTATCTCAGAGTCAATTCCATTTACAAACGCCATATTGGACTCGAGAATACTGCGTGCAATATCGCGAAACTGATTTAAATTTCATTCAACGTTTGGCTGCCGAAGAAGGTTCTTACTATTATTTTGAACATACCAATAATAGCCATATCCTTCATTTCTCTAATTCGACAACACTTTCAGAGAAAAAAGGAAACTTAGTTTATAACGCAATGCCTGCTGGCCAACGTCCAGAAGCTGCGGTATGGCATTGGGCTTACGAAGAAAAACTAGGTACGACCCTTCAAACTTTACGTGATTATACTTTTACAAATCCTCGTTATAACCAAGAGCACCAATATTCTGGTCAAGGTAATAACGAAGGTCATAGTAGCATTTACGAACGTTATGACTATCCTGGTCGTTATAAACGAGATGCTCAAGGTGAGCCTTTTACCCAATATCGTTTAGAATACGAACGTAGAGAAGCTGAATTAGCTCTTGCGCAAAGCGATGATTTACGCGTGCAACCTGGCTATGTATTTGGCTTAGAGGGACATCAACGAGAAGCTTTTAATCGTGATTGGTTAATTATAGGTGTTGAACATTATGGTTGGCAACCTGGTGTATTGGAAGAAGAAGCCGGTGAAGAGGGCAACCGCTATGAGAACCGTATTAAACTCATTCCAAATACCACACAATGGCGACCGGAACCGCAACCAAGACCAGTTGTTGATGGCTCTCAAATGGCCCATGTAGTTGGTCCTGCTGATGAAGAAATCTATTGTGATGAATGGGGACGTGTCAAAGTTCAATTCCCTTGGGATCGTGAAGGACAAAATAATGAGCATAGCTCTTGCTGGATTCGTGTCAGCCAAGGTTGGGCGGGGTCGCAATTTGGGCATATTGCCATCCCTCGTATTGGCCATGAAGTAATGGTTGATTTCTTAGAAGGAGATCCTGACCAACCAATCATCATGGGACGTACTTATCACAGTACAACTGAACCACCTTATGCTCTGCCTGAACATAAAACGCGTATGACTATAAAAAGTAAAACCCATAAAGGTAACGGCTTTAATGAATTACGCTTTGAAGATGAAAAAGACCGAGAAGAAATCTTTATTCATGCAGAAAAAGACCAAAATAATGTTGTAAATAATGATGAAACAACACAAATTGGGCATGATCGAACCGAACAAGTTGGACATGACGAAACCATTAACATCGGCAATAACCGTACTGAAACAGTTGGACAAGATGAATCCTTAACGGTGGGACGCGATCAATCTAATAAAATCAATCGCAATCGCATGACTAAAATTGAAAAGGATGAAGTATTAAATATTGGGAATCATCTATCGATGGATGTATACGCCAATCAAGAAGTTAAAATTGGCCGAGATTATTCCCATCAAACAAGTCGCAATGCGATTTTCAAAGCTGGGAAAGAATTAAAACAGCATAGTAAAAATATTAAATTAACAGGTACTACACAAGTAAATATTCGTGGCAAAGCCGGTACGATTATTATTGATGGCTCTGGCATCACGTTAAAAGGTAAAGTGACTGTAAAAGGTAATTTAATACAATCTAGCGGAACGCCAGAATCACCAGCTGTATTGTCTCTTGCTGCTAATGACGCAAAACCGATTTGCGAAGTTTGTGAAGCCATGAAAAATCAAAAACAGAGTTAAAATCAACCGCACTTTGCGACAAAAGGACAGCTAAGCAGTTAAACTTTGCTGTCCTATTTATATAGTAATTTAACTGTTTATCCATAAATAAACTATGACAACAGAAAAACAACTTTGGATAGGTTATTACCAGCTCACTTACCTTAATCAACCTAATACCCTTTATTTTGGCCACCTGATTGGTTTTGCCGAAAATCGCGATATTTTCCAACAAAGAATTGAAGACTATAAAACACATTATCAATGCAAACTGAGTAGCCAACTTGCCCCTTTACCTGCCACCACATGGTTCCAACGTCATGGCTATCAAGCCACTGTTTGGGCTGCAGCACAACAATTAAAGGAACAAGAGCTTCGTTTTTTACTTGTACAACAAGAAACTCAACAAGGCACCCAATCTTATTTATCGCAAGAAAGTTTAACGATTTCGCCTCTGCAGTCGATATTTGAAACGCATTCATATCAACCGCCCTATTTACCGGAGGCATTAGTCAATCATCCGTTTTTTGCGCAGTTAAATTCGCAGGAGAATCCCAAAGAAGGTTTGGTTTATCCAAATCCCGATTTCATCCCGAATCCCGATAGCTATCGTTATTATACGGTTGTTGATGGGGTGAAATCTTTTATCTTGCCCCAGCTTTGTGAACGGGAAGGACAAACAGATTCTTTATATAAAGGCGATTTAAAAAATCGCATGGACACAAATGCACCTTATCTCACCCAGCTTACCGTCAATGATGAAGGCATCAGTGGGTTTACCCAAATTTTATTTACACAAGCCGAACAGGAATGGTTCGGTTGTTGGGATATCAATCCGGCCATCTTTATTCGTACTAAGCATTCCTTTGAGGAAGTACATTATCATTTGCGTAAATTTATCCATCTCTATAAAGAAGAGACGGAGAAATGGTACTTTTTCCGATTCTACGACCCACAGGTATTGGTGGCTTATTTGCATCATATTGAATATGACCCAACGCGCTTAGCTGCATTTTTCGGGTTTCGCAATGGAGAATGTGTCATTGAGCATTTTGCGGCAAGAATAGGAAATCGGTTTTATATTTTTAATTTGAAAGAGTTACCACCCGAGACACAACCAAGTGCGGTCGCTTTTGATAATGAAATGGAACGCTTTTTAGAAGAATACGACAAACGCCAATTACTTGAAAAGCTACAGACAGAAATTATTCCAGCCGAATTTCCGGAACAAAAAATTGCAGAGGCAGATATTGATAAATATTTTAATCAGACTCTTGAATTAGGGTTTAAAATTGAAGGAAGTATAACCAATGTAGTGAAAACACTTTGTTATCTTTCTGGAGATTTGACGAAACTCAAAAGATATTGGCTTGAGCTTGAAAAAGAGTATGGCAATGACCTTACCGAAATTGAACTCGGTGAACTATTATGTGAAAAAATAAACCTACAATGAATACTTAGGAATGACTATGTCCACAAAGAAAACCGATGGTCGCTTAGACCCCAATGCTAAGGCTGTAGGTCAGCCTCTTGCGTGTCAATTAGATATCGTGCCAATCTTCCCTGTGCGTTTTAGTATGAGTTCGAAAACGTTAAATAATGCAGCTAAAACAGGGTCTGTTCCACCAATGCCAACTGGAATTAGCGATAAGGAATATGATTTACGCCGTTTACGTCAAGGGTATTTATATATTCTTGCCCGCGCAAAACACGTGGGAAATGCGACTGACGAAAAGAGGCGCTGGCTAATTTTTGAATATACGGTAGCCAAAGATGACAGCAATGCCCCAAAGCTCAATGGTTCGAGTGTTTCGCCTTATCACTTTACTCAATATGTCTGGACGGATGGTACGGCGCGTGGCGAATGGAAAAAATTGCCACGTTCCTTTCCTTATGCTTATGTTCATGCGCAAGTCGGTTCCATAGAATGTGCTTATAGTGAAGTGCGTTGGGCACCGGAGATGTTCGAAACGTTAGAACGCGATCCGATTAAACGTGCTAAAGTCATGCAGAAGATTTCCCTAACGGGTGGCACGTCTGAGTTTATTTTCCCCGGTGCGTTACTGACAGAAAAAGTGGCAGATTTTAAAGCAGAAAAGTTAGTGCAGGATTTAGCGGATAGTTTTCGTCGTGCAACCGGATTGGGTTATAACAAGCAACATCAAGTGTTTGATAGTTGTTCGGCTAAAAAAACGGTGGTCATTGCCTTGTTTGATCGTATTGGCGACATTAAAGACGTCTCGGCTTATCATCAGCGGATTTTAGCGAATAACCTGAAAGAATTTTCCAACATTCTTTATCCGGTCACCACCGCCAAGGCAATTGAACAGATAGAACAACATGTGTTTAAAAATCCCAACTGGTTTAAGCGACTTATGAGTTCCGACCCATTAGATAAAGGAATGCGAGAGCAAATAAAAATCTATGCGAAAAAGTCACCGCTAATGGCAGAGCAAACCATGAAAAACTTGGCTGTAGCACAGTTTAACTTGCTCAATCAAGTTGGCAACGGAACCCTTCTTGAGCATATGAAATTTTTAGATGGCCTTTGTAAAACCAATCAACAACAATTGGATAAATTAGCCTCTATTGCGGACTATGCCATGGCATTTTATGGCACAGCGATGGCGGGGTTTGGTGATACGCCAAAGGGTATGGAATATCAGAAAAATACGCTTGTTACGGGAAGCTCATGGGGTGATAGCTTATCAAATCTACTTTCAGTTGGCGATAAACTTAATCAAATCACGAAGGAAACGGCAGCAAAACTTACAGTGAAAGCCTTGCGTTTTGAGGTGATGATTGAATCGGTAATGGCTGCACAGATGTTGCTGTGGAAAGAAGGCGTGAAAGAAGCCATTCCTTATTCACGTTTTTTAGCCGCTGCGGGGTTAAAATTACAGACTATTTCCCATGCACATGTGGGTAGCATTAATGTGGGCGCAGATATTGTGAATAAGCAAATGCGCACTTTGATTAAGAACGCTAAGGCACTTTTTGAAGGCTTAAGTGCTTCACATTATCAAGCAGAATTAACCAAAGGCGTGCGAGCGGGCACATCCCATTATATTAATATGAACGTTCATGTGGTCGTGAAAAATGAATATAATCCGGCATTACGGGTGGTAAACATCACAGAATCGGTGGGAACATTCTTTGCCGGCGGTGCGTTAATCGTGAACTTACGTGAATGGGCAAAATATAAGGAAGACAATTCCGGTTCCTTATCAGCATGGTTTTTACATCCGGCTGTTCGTTTGGCGAATGATTTTGCCGCTTTGGTAGCAAGTTTTGAGCGAAGCAGTGGCTTTGGTACGAAGGCGTTGGGGACATTTTATAACCGTTTAGATAAAGCGGCGGTGAAACAAATTCAGGCATTGACCGGGTTTAAAGAACCGATTGGGATAAAAGCGGCAGCCGGTAGAGGGACACAAATCGCCAAGCATCTGACACTGCAAAATGCGGGGCGGTTTGCCAATGTATTGGGCGTGGTTATCGCTTTGGCACAGGCTCAGCAAGCTGTACGCACCGGCGACACCGCCGCGCGTAATTCGGCGATTTTGGCAGGCATGGCGGAAATCAGCTTCTTTATTTCCACCTTTGCCTACACCGGCACGTTCGTCGGTATCGGGGTGGTATTGGCAATTGGTGCAGTCTTAACTTCACTGGTGGCAGATAATGAATTTGAGAAATGGGTGAGAACCGGGTTCTGGGGGAATTCGGGGGATTATTGGGGAAAAAGAAGACCTGAAGAGTTAAAAGAGCAACTAGCAACAGCTAAAAAACTGGCCTCTACACAGCAAGACAACGAAACTAAAAAACTTAAAACCTTCTTTGAGCAAGAAATGGATGGTTTTTATAACCTGATCTGGGGCATTGGCATTGATACGACCCTAGCAAATCAATATCAGTTGAAGGTCTATTGTCCAGCGTTTAAAGACAGAAGCAGTGCAGATAAATTAACGATAGAAATCAGTATTGAAGATTATGACAATATCGATCCGATGATGGGAGGAGGCTTGCCCACATCGATATCCATACCGACCAACAAGGTGAGAAAACAGTTTTTATCACAGGGAGAAATTTTAATTGATATGACACAGATTAATATATTGAAAAGCTACCGTTACACAACAAATACGAAAGGAAGTGATATGCTCAATACCTTAACTGTCACGATAAAACACCCGAAATTAGGCGAAGATGTTTCCACCTGGTGGCGTAAAACTCATGCTGATTATTTTGAAAGTCAAATAACTTATGTGGGAGCCAAGTAAATGTGCATATCCAACTATAATCCTGATGTGATTGCCCGCAATGTGAAACAGCTGGGCAATGGTGTCATTGAAGTCCGCCGTTATAACGACGGGCATATTAGAGCCGATCTCTCTTGGGTGTGGTTTTTATGTACGATCGGCTTTATGCTTTATGACTATTTCACGACTCAAAGTATGTTTCAGGAAATATTATGGGTGATAGATCCGATGATTAGTATAAAAGATACGTTTCATTTCTATGAAGATCCTAATAATTTAGGTTATACAATGGCTGGTACAAATTTTAGTGAGTTTGCTGAAGGAATGTTAAGAAAACACAAAGCTAGTTTCTACTGGGGCTGGTTCTATATCCTCTTCCCCCTATTCTGGTTCTTTATGGTTGCTTCCCCGAAATGGCGTCCAGTGCGCTTTGATGCCAAACGGCGTTTAGTCTATTTTTGGTCGTGGGGTCAGCTTTATATTATACACTATCCTAAATCCGTACAACGAGATCGGGAACAGTTGCTCAGCTTTTTAAGCCCGGAATATTTTACCCCGTGGATCCGCCCAAAACACTTTGGCAGTTTGGTATTTAACATCCCTCACGAAAACCCTGATAAAAAATCCGCCTGCCGCGTACCACTCGGCATTTATCGGCCAGCGTGCGAATATCAAAATCATGCATTACTCACCTTTATTTTGGATTATCTTGGTAGCGAAAATCCCGATGAAGAATACGGCAAGTTCTTTAAAAAAGAAAAACGTATCACGAGTGACTACTTCAACTGGTTCTATCAATTTAGCCTCTTCCCACAAATCGGCTACAACGAGAAAAAGACTGAAGCTCGGATTCAAGCATGGCTGGATAAAAACCATTAAAAACACAAAAAAAAATCTCACCGCACTTTAGAGAACTAATGCTAAAGTGCGGTTGTTTTTAGCATGATTTTTTATAAACTAAGTATCTTATAAAAATATGTCATTTATAGAAGAACCAAAACCAATGAATACACCAAATTACACACCGGATATGGTAGCACGCAATGTGAAACAACGGGGTAACGGCGTGATTGAAATTGCCCGTTACAATGAGGGGCACATGAAAGCCAATATGGCATGGCCGTGGTTCTTAATTGTGGCAGGTATGACCTTATATGATATTTATTTTCAACAAGGGATGTTTAACGATATTCAGTGGGCTATTTCCGTTAATTGGGCGCTAGATCGAGGGTGGACTAGACATATATCTATAATGACTGAATTGGGAAAAGAGATCCCACAAAATTACTATGCAGACTATAAAGCAGAAATGATTGCCATGTATGGAGACAGTTTTTATTGGGGCTGGTTTTTTATCCTTTTCCCACTTTTCTGGTTCTGTTTGCTGATTTCACCTAATTGGCACCCGTTACGTATTGATAGCAAACGTCGCTTAATTTATTTTTGGAGTTGAGGTAAGTTTTACATTGCACAATATCCTGTGCACTTAAAGGACAATCCCGATGGCCTATGCTGGTTTTTAGAAGCGGAAATGTTTAAATCTTGGATGCATCGTGAAGCCATGGGCAGTCTAATTTTGCATATTCCTTATGAAAATCCAGAAATTCAAAAGAAAGTCGCCGTACCGATAGGCACATACCGCCCGGTATGCGAATATCAAAATTACCTATTGCGGGATTTTCTATTGGACTATATGTGTAGTGATGATGGTGACAAAGAATATGCCCGTTACTTCAAGAAAGAGAAACGCATTTGGTTAGACTATTTGGGGTGGTTCTATCGTTTTAGTCTCTTTCCCGCACGGGGTTATAACGAAAAGCAAACCGAAGCCAAGATTCAAGCCTGGCTTGAAAAATATGGTGATGGGCAGTAAAACATCTAGAAATCTAACCGCACTTTAGAGATGACACTTTAAAGTGCTCTACACCCCAAAACTTGGACAGATAACTAAACCGAAAGTCGAGCATCTATGGGCTTCAAAGGCAATAATCTCCTGATTGACTTAGCTCATCATCAGCAAGAGATATAGCTTCTCCGCACCTCCCCGAAATTCGGTTACCCACTTTTCATTAAGCTTTGTCGCAGTAAAATTGTGCGTTAATAAATTTAGTACCACATTGATCTTATATCTTCAAAAAGCCAAGTCGTATAATATTGCATATAATTCTGACCATCATAATGATAATAGGTGTAAGGTTGTCCTATATTGGCTTGATAAAAATTATTATATTTTTGTTTTAATAGGATATAAGTTTTATTCATGTCCCATTCAGAAGTATCAGTCGGTGACTTATAATTTTTCTCTAAAGAGATTAATCTAGTTCCCAAATTTTCATCACTATTACTTGCTTCAATGACAAATTTCTTATATTCCTCTTGATATTGCACTCGCATAAAATTATAAGCTAAGAACTGATCTGCCAAATATTTTACCTCTGGGTCAGTAATCTTTAAATCTTCAATTTCATTTTTCATTCTTTTTAAATGATCAATATAATCATCAAATAAAACGATTAAAGGTGATGTATCATCACCTAAATAAAACTCTGTAAGTTTATTTTTTAATTGAGCACTTTTTTGTAGGTTAGTAGACTCTACTTGATAAAAATAATTAACCAGTTTTTTATAATCTTTCTTTCCTGAAGCTAGGATGTTCTCACTAATAGCAATCGGCTCGGTTGGAACTATGCCATATTGTTCTTGATTATCATATTGGCGTTGTGCATATATTACAGAATCATGACCATCTCGGTTCACAATAATGTTTCGATCGTAATAAATATTTGTAAAGTCATTTTGTTCTATACGAAAACTCTCGCTGGGAAAAGTGCTACTAATAATTTGTTTATTTTCAACTACATCCCATACTCCCCAAAGTTCATTTTTCTTCACAGAAAAGAATCGACTTTCCTCCTTTTCTGATTCTCCAAAATAATCACCATTATTTAAAGAATAGACCTGGTCATAATCAATCGGAATAATACTCTCCCCTTTCAGATTAATCATGCCAGATTTCTTATCTATACGAACTAAATACTGATTAGTATTATGCATTTCAAGATCATCATATTGCGCCGCAATAATCACTTCACCAGTTGGGGCGATGATCCCCCATTTATCTTTTTGTTTGAACCGAAATACCTGATATTGCTCAACAAAATCCAAGTCCTGATACTCAAAAGGTAATACTGCCTGCCCAGCATAATCAATAATTCCGACCATTCCGTCTTGTTTGGCAATAATTGCTCCGTTCGGGAAGAATTCTTTTAATTTATCATTATTGAGCATTTTTATTTTATTACTTTCATAGGTAAAGTCTGTTATTGGTTTACCCGTGAGTGAGAATAATGCTATTTTTTCCCCTTTAGTTGCTATCATAATTGGGGCAAAATAATCATCATAGAGGTCTTTATAGATAGGCTCAAAAATCACTTTTCCTGCAACACTATATATTCCGTGCAGATTGTCAAACGTGGTAACATTAATTTCATCATATGAATTATAAGATATACTCTGGAACTTTGCGGGAATAAGTTCTTTCAAATCACTATTTAACATCCCCAAATTATCAATAAGACGGGTTTCAATTAACGTCGAATGATTTTGAGTTTTTATAGCATCGAACTCAGTATACTTATAATCCAACACTATATTTCCATTAAGATCAATCAATGCACTCTCATAGTTTTCAAAAGATGACAAATTTTTTCCTTTAGAAATTTGAATGTATTGATCTTCAATAAATTTTACCTTAAGTAGATGATCAAAAAGTTTCTTACCTGATTTTGTCCATATAGAATATTGTTTATTCTTATCATTAATTACAGACATGACTTGACTATCTTTTGATAATCCATCGACAACTTGATAGCCCTTCGGCAGTACAATTAATTTTCCATCCAATGAGTAAAATTGCCGCTCTTCGCTTTTCCAACGTCCTGCAATAAGAAGTCCACCATCTAATGAAAACTCATTTTCTGAAATAACTGGAATAATCTCACGATTATTTTTCACTATGCCATATTTTTGGTCTTTCTGAACTTGAATATAACCTTCATCAAGGAGAGAATATTGATCATATAACTCTGCATCTAATACAATTTCACCTCGTTGATTAACTACAACACGAGATATTACCTCATCGGTTTTGAGATCGCGTTCGATTAATTCAACATACCCTTTACCCACATAGCCTGCCTCTTGATATTTAAAAGGTACAACAACTTCCTTTGTTTCAATATTAATTGCTCCCCAGTTAGCCTGTACATCTAAAAAATAAACAACGGGATAAAAATAATTTACTTCCGGCTTTGATGAAATATTAAGATAGTGACGTACCGGGTCTGGTAAGGCATTTTCTGAATAATATAAGTAAGAGCTATAATTAGGCCCCGTATGAAGAATACCCATATCTTTATATTTCGGCTCAACCACTACCTGACCTTGGTTATCTAATATCCCAATATGATTATTTTTTACCCCATACCAATACCCTTTTTCATAAGGCTCTAACTGACTATAGTTTGAACCATGGGCCTTGCGATATAGTTCATTTTCGATATCCGCCAGTTTGGAAATCAAAGGATTTCTGCATTCTTCAATGAGTTTCTTTTGTTGAGAGATCCTAGGTGCTTGTAACTGATGACACTGTTCAAACTGAGTAAGTACATCGGCTTTTTGTTGATCCAGTGACGGATCTGATGTGGTATTCGAAATGAAGTTTGTTTCACAGGCAACAAGACAAAAGCAAAAGAGAGAAAGA
>JAWHBY010000029.1:0-22062 GCA_032568935.1 Parahaemophilus parainfluenzae | reverse complement strand
TGAGTATCCAATGCCACAAAATTACAATCAATTTTTTGATGTTGTAATAAATTGGTTAAGGCTGCACCTGTTTCATCTTGACCAATTAAACCTAAAATTTGCACAGGTACATTAAGAGAAGCAATATTCATTGCCACGTTTGCTGCACCACCTGCACGCTCTTCATTATCTTGTACACGAACCACAGGAACTGGCGCTTCCGGCGAAATACGATTAGTCGCACCAAACCAGTAACGGTCAAGCATTACATCGCCTAACACTAATACTTTTGCTTGATTAAAATTGGCAGAATATTGAGCCATTTTGAAATCTCTCTGTTGGAATAATAAAAATTTGGCGCAATTTTACCACAACTCAAATTTGCGATAAACTACACGCCGAACTAACCAGAAAAGAATTATGAAAAACGAAAAACTCCCTCAATTTCAACCGCACTTTCTAGCCCCCAAATACTGGGGATTTTGGCTCGGTGTGGCGATTTGGCGAAGCCTTTTGTTACTTCCCTATCCAATTCTACGTCATATCGGCAATCGCTTAGGCTGGCTTTTCTCAAAATTAAAAGTGGGAAAACGCCGTGCCGCTATCGCACGCCGAAACCTTGAGCTCTGTTTCCCTGAAATGCCAAAGCAAGAACGTGAAGCCATTTTGCAAGAAAACTTGCGTGCCGTTGGAATGGCGATTATTGAAACCGGCATGGCATGGTTTTGGTCTGATGCTCGCATTAAAAAATGGTCAAAAATTGAAGGGCTAAACTATTTAAAAGAAAATGCTCAAGACGGTATTATCTTTGTGGGAGTTCATTTCCTCACTCTTGAATTAGGTGCGCGGATTGTGGGCTTAGATCATCCTGGTGTAGGTGTTTATCGTCCCAACGATAATCCAGCTTTTGATTGGTTGCAAACTCAAGGCCGCTTAAAATCTAACAAAGATTTACTTAATCGAAAAGATTTACGTGGAATGATTAAAGCTCTTCGCAGTGGCGAAACCATTTGGTATGCGCCCGATCATGATTACGGCAGAAAAAATGCGGTATTTGTGCCTTTTTTTGCAGTACAAGAAGCGGCAACCACGACGGGCAGTTATTATCTACTTAAATCCGCGCCAAATTGCAAAGTCGTCCCCTTTGCCCCATTACGTAATAAAGACGGCTCAGGCTATACGGTCAGTATTTCTCCACCAGTGGATTTTTCCGATCTTTCAGATGAAACAGCGATCGCAGCAAGAATGAATAAAGTCGTGGAAAAAGAAATCTTAAAAGGAGTGGAACAATACATGTGGTTACACCGCCGATTTAAAACACGTCCAACCGAAGATGAGCCAAGTTTGTATTCATAAGTGCGGTTGATTTTTCATCTATTTTCGAACACAAAAACGACATATCGAAAAATAAGGAAAATTTTCCTTATTTTTTTCTTGATCTTTATATAATTAAATATATAATGAATCTCGTTTTAGATAGTAAACTTGTGTTATGACAGACACTCTACTGGCTAGTGCATTTCCCCCCACTCCTTTTGCACTAGCCATTTTTTTTGAAATCTCTTACCATATCTTACCTTTTTCTTTTTTCTTAAAAATCATGAACAACCTAGAACTTGAACGTTTACTAAACGAAAAACTTAGCACAGACAGAATTAACGATTACGCGCCTAACGGTTTGCAAGTAGAAGGCAAAACGGAGATCAAAAAGATCATCACAGGTGTCACCGCAAGCCAAGCACTAATTGATTATGCTGTTGCACAACAAGCTGATGCAGTGCTTGTCCACCACGGCTATTTTTGGAAAAGTGAAAATCCTTGTATTCGAGGCATGAAAGGCAAACGCATCAAAACCTTGCTTGTGAATGACATTAATTTATACGGCTACCACTTGCCTTTGGATGTTCACCCTGAATTAGGTAATAATGCAAAACTTGCTCAGTTATTAGGAATTGACAATCTTCAGCCTTTAGAAAATAGCTCAACCAGCATTCCTGTTTGGGGAACGTTAAAAGATCCTGTTTCCGCTGAAGAATTTGCTCAACGTATTGAACAAGTACTTCAACGTAAACCTCTAATTTGCATCGAAAACGGACCGCACTTAATCCGTAAAGTAGGCATTTGTACCGGTGGCGGACAAGGCTATATTGATTTAGCGGCAGCACAAGGTTGTGATGCCTTTATTACGGGCGAAGTTTCGGAGCAAACAATTCACTCAGCTCGTGAGCAAGGTATTCATTTCTTTGCGGCTGGTCACCATGCAACAGAACGCTACGGCATTAAGGCATTAGGTGAATGGCTAGCGGCTGAATATGGCTTGGATGTAGAATTTAAAGATATTGATAATCCGGCCTAACTGGTACAAAGTGTGATTGATTGCCGAAAGCACACAAAACAAGTATAATCTCGTCGATTTTTTTAACTCAAACATAGGAGAAAATATGGGTTTCTTAACTGGTAAACGTATTTTAGTAACAGGTCTTGCAAGCAACCGTTCTATTGCTTACGGAATTGCAAAAGCAATGAAAGAGCAAGGCGCTGAACTTGCTTTCACTTATTTAAACGATAAATTACAACCACGCGTAGAAGAATTTGCAAAAGAATTTGGTTCTGACATCGTCCTTCCTTTAGACGTAGCGACCGATGAAAGCATCCAAAACTGCTTTGCAGAATTAAGCAAACGTTGGGAAAAATTTGATGGTTTCGTACACGCTATCGCATTCGCTCCAGGCGACCAATTAGATGGTGATTACGTAAACGCAGCAACTCGTGAAGGCTACCGTATCGCTCACGACATCAGTGCATTCAGCTTTGTTGCAATGGCACAAGCGGCACGTCCTTACTTAAATCCAAATGCAGCGTTATTAACCCTTTCTTACTTAGGTGCAGAGCGCGCAATTCCTAACTACAACGTGATGTGTTTAGCAAAAGCCTCTCTTGAAGCGGCAACTCGCGTAATGGCAGCGGATTTAGGTAAAGAAGGTATTCGTGTGAATGCGATCTCTGCTGGTCCTATCCGTACCTTAGCGGCATCAGGTATTAAAAACTTCAAGAAAATGTTTGCTACATTCGAGAAAACTGCAGCATTACGCCGTACTGTTACTATCGAAGATGTGGGTAACTCAGCAGCATTCTTATGCTCTGATTTAGCATCGGGTATTACCGGTGAAATCGTTCACGTAGATGCAGGTTTCAGCATCACTGCAATGGGTGAATTAGGCGAAGAATAATTTTTCGTACAATCTATTTTTAGGCAGGCTTTTCAGTCTGCCTTTTCTCTTTTTTAAAATATAACTATGTTCCAAGATAATCCATTACTCGCACAACTTAAGCAACAAATCCACGATAGCAAAGAACACGTTGAAGGCGTGGTAAAAAGTACCGATAAAGCTTATGGTTTTTTAGAGTGCGATAAAAAAAGCTACTTTATTGCCCCACCAGCAATGAAAAAAGTGATGCACGGTGACAAAATCAAAGCCACCATTGAAAAGCAAGGCGATAAAGAGCAAGCTGAACCTGAAGAATTAATTGAGCCAATGCTCACGCGCTTTATTGCCAAAGTGCGGTTCAATAAAGACAAGAAATTGCAAGTTTTGGTTGATCACCCAAGTATCAACCAACCCATTGGCGCGCAACAAGCTAAATCCGTCAAAGAAGAATTACAAGAAGGCGACTGGGTCGTAGCAAATTTGAAAACGCACCCATTACGTGATGATCGCTTTTTCTATGCGACTATCAATCAATTTATCTGCCGTGCTGATGATGAATTAGCCCCTTGGTGGGTCACATTGGCACGTCATGAGCAATCTCGTCATCCTGTGCAAGGTGCAGAAAGTTATGAAATGTTAGATCAACAAACACGCGAAGATCTGACCGCACTTCATTTTGTCACTATTGACTCTGAAAGCACGCAAGATATGGATGATGCCCTTTATATAGAACCTATCGAGCAAAATGGTACACAAACTGGCTGGCGATTAGTTGTTGCGATTGCGGATCCAACAGCTTACATTGCATTAGATTCACAAATTGAAAAAGATGCGAAACAGCGTTGTTTTACCAATTATTTGCCTGGCTTTAATATCCCAATGTTGCCGCGTGAATTGTCTGATGAATTATGCTCATTAATGGCAAATGAAACTCGCCCTGCATTAGTATGTTACATCGAAACGGATCTTGCGGGCAACATCACGGCTAAACCGCATTTTGTGTCTGCTTATGTGCAATCTAAAGCGAAATTAGTCTATAACAAGATCTCAGATTATTTAGAGCAAGTGCCTGATGCATGGCAACCGGAAACACCAGAAATTGCACAGCAAATTGATTGGCTACATCAATTTACCAAAGCACGTATTCAATGGCGTAAAACGCATTCTCTTTTATTTAAAGAGAAACCGGATTACTCCTTTATTCTCGCTGAAAATGGCAAAGTGAAAGAAATTAAAGCAGAATATCGTCGTATCGCCAATCAAATCGTGGAAGAATCCATGATCATTGCCAATATCTGTGCTGCACAATTCTTAGCTGAACAAGCGCAAACCGGTATTTTTAATACACACTCTGGGTTTGATAAGAAATTCTTAGAAAACGCGCATAATTTCTTAATGGCAAATTTAGCTAATGAAGAAAATCAAGCCGAGCTTGCTGAGCGTTATTCGGTAGAAAATTTGGCAACCTTAAAGGGTTATTGCCAAATGCGTCATGATATTGAACCGATTGAAGGTGACTATTTAGAATTCCGTTTACGTCGTTATTTAACCTTTGCGGAATTTAAATCAGAACTTGCTCCACATTTTGGGCTTGGATTAGAAGGTTACGCAACTTGGACATCGCCTATCCGTAAATATTCCGATATGGTGAACCATCGTTTAATTAAAGCCGTGCTCACACAGCAAGCTTGTGAAAAACCACAAGATGAAGTGCTTGCTCGCTTGCAAGAAGCTCGTCGCCAAAATCGCTTGGTTGAACGTGATATTGCAGATTGGTTATATTGTCGCTATCTTGCTGATAAAGTCGCTGAAAACGCTGAATTTGATGCAGAAGTGCAAGATGTAATGCGTGGTGGTTTACGTGTCCAATTATTGGAAAATGGCGCATCTATGTTCGTACCAGCCTCCACATTGCATCCAAATAAAGATGAAATGCAAGTGAATGCTGATGAATTGGCACTGTATATTCAAGGGGAACGCCGTTACAAAATCGGTGATTTAGTGAAAGTAAAACTTACCGAGGTTCGAGAAGAAACTCGCAGTATTATCGGTCAGTTAATCATTTAATGACCACTTCCCTTCTAACACTAGAAATACCGCTCGTTACATAACGGACGGTATTTTTTTATAGCGCTGAAGTTGTGACAATATTTTGTACGTTGATAGTATCATCTTGGGATAGATTGAAGATGAACAATATCGAGGTGAGGTATGGATATAATATCCCCGCCTTAAAGAGCGGGGATAAAATTAGCATTTAGGCAGAATTACATTTTAGGAATTTCTATGCCCGATGAAAGCACGTCTTGAATATCGGATTTTAAGACATCTGCTTTTGGTCCATAAATCGCTTGGATACCAGAGCCTTTCACGATAAAGCCCATTGCACCAGCTTGTTTCCAACTTGCTTCATCCCCCACTAACTCTGGATTATGTACGGTGATACGTAAACGTGTCATACAAGCATCTACATCTGCAATATTATTACGTCCACCAAGTAAGTTGATGATTTGAATAACTTGCATGCTAGTATTCGCCACTTTTGGCTCATTGCTAGATACTTCATCTGAACCTTTCGCATCATAGTTACCATTACGGCCTGCTGTCGCGAGATTAAATTTCTTAATCATAAAGTTCGCGATAAAGAACATGGCAACCGCAAAGAGGATAGATACCCAAATAAAGTTGATTACGTCCATACCGATGCCGGCTTTAATCGCCATTGGTGTACGTGTTAAGAACTCAATGTTACCGAATGAATGCACACGTAAGTCAACAATATCTGCCATGGCGAAAGCACAACCTTGTACTAACGCATAAACAATATAAAGCGGTAAGGCGACAAACATAAACATGTATTCGATTGGTTCAGTCACACCAGTTAAGAACACCGCAAGTGCAGAAGAAAGGAAAATACCTTTATAGAGTTTTTTCTTGTCTTCATCCACATTGATATACATTGCGAGAGTCAAGCCCATTAAGATACCTGTTGAACCAATCATTTGTCCTACTTTGAAGCGAGCAGGTGTCACAGTTGAAAGAAGGTCGTTATATTGCGTTAAATTACCTGCATCTTTAAGGTTGATTAAGTCAGTCACCCAGGCAAGCCAAAGTGGATCTTGACCAAATACTTGTTTGCCTTGTTGTGCACCGGTTAAGAACTCATAAGTACCGCCTAATGAAGTGTAGTTCATTGGGATAGTCAACATGTGGTGTAACCCAAATGGAAGCAATAGACGCTCTAAGGTACCGTAAATAAATGGTGCTAAAATTGGTGCAGAGTTTTGTGAGTTCGCAATCCATTGACCGAAATGATTAATTCCTGTTTGAACTAAAGGCCAGAATAATGATAGGAAGATCGCCACTAATACGGAACGATAAATAACAACGAAAGGAACAAAACGTTTACCATTAAAGAACGTTAATACTTCAGGTAATTTACGGAAATTGTAGTAACGATTGAAGGTTGTTGCCCCCACAAAACCCGCGATAATACCAACGAACACGCCCATATTTAACGCAGGTTGCCCAAGCACATTCACAAAGTAATTCGCCACAGGAATTTCACCGGCCAATACTGTACTTACATGTGCATTTGGATCCGCTAGCATTTCAAGTTTCACACCGAAAAAGTTACCGGTAATTAAGTTAATTAAAATGAAAGCCAGGCCTGCTGCAAACGCCCCGCCCGCACGCTCATTTGCCCAGCTACCACCAATCGCTAAAGCAAATAATAAATGAAGGTTACCAATAATCCCCCAACCAATTTGGGCGATAATGTTTCCGACAAGCGCTAGCCATTCCGCATCGCTAATCAAAGGCAGTGAGTTACCAATACTCACCATTAAACCCGCGGCTGGCATAACAGCAATCACAACCATTAGGCACTTACCGAATTTTTGCCAAAATTCAAAACTGAGCATTTTTTTCATATTGATTCTCCTACAAGATGAGAGCTACTTCTACGCCAAAATGGTCGGAAACAATCGGTTTATTTTTACCATTAAAAATAACCTGACTGGATAAAACCCTTTTTGCTTGGTTTAAAAAAATATAATCTAATCGCTTTTCTTCACTATGGCCTTTCCAACCGTCAATCGCTTTCTCCACAGTGATACCGCTATCCTTCTGCTCTGCCATTTCAAACGTATCAAATAAACCTAAGGATTTAATCTGCTGATAAGCTTGCTGATCGCCTATTGCATCGGTATTGAAATCACCCATCAGGATTTTAAGATTCGCACTTTTGCTCCGATCCACAATATAACGAATATTATCAAGTTGGTTTTCCCCATCACAATTTGGCAAATTGATATGGCAAGAATAACATTCAATTAACTGACCTTGATATTCTACCGTCAAGCCAATGATTTTACGCGAGAGAATTGAGTCAAGGCATTGGTGTTGGCTACAATAGAACGCATCAACATCATAAACAGGCAAACGCGTTAGAAACGCAATACCTTCATCATATTTATCGTAACCAATATGCGAATTGCTCCAAAAAAGCGAGTATTTCTGTGCAACGCGTTGATTGATTTTATTTAACAGAATGACACCATAGTTATCTTGCTTTAACGTTGGCGAAATAACAGGAGCCGACATCAATTGATTAACCTCTTGTAAGGCAACGATGTCATAACCCTTTTCCACAATAGTCTCGACAAGAATCTCTATTTTTTCTGCTTGGTTAGCTTCTAACCAAGCGTGTACATTCAGGGTAAGTAGTTTCATTGCTTCCCCTTAGCCCTCACAATGCCAAATGTCTGCATTATATTGAGCAATCGTGCGGTCTGATGAGAAGAAGCCTGCTTTTGCGATATTGTGCACCACTTTCTCATTCCAACTATCTTGATCTTCATAATCGGCTAAAATTTGTTCTTTCGCGTCGACATAAGCATTAAAGTCAATTAACGTCATAAACCAGTCTTTATTCAATAATTCGTTATAAAGACGTTCTAAACGTGTTTTATTGCCTAATTTCACCACGGCAGGATTCAGAATAAAATCAACCGCTCTTTTAATATCCTTGTCGTTTTCATAATACTCTTTTGAAACATAACCTGCTGTTTCATAAAGTTTAATAATGCTTTCTGAATCTTTACCGAATGTATAGATATTTTCAGCACCGGCTAATTCTGCAATTTCAACATTAGCGCCGTCCATTGTGCCTAAGGTTAACGCGCCATTAAGCATAAATTTCATATTCCCTGTACCAGAAGCTTCTTTAGAGGCAAGTGAAATTTGTTCTGAAATATCCGTTGCTGGAATGAGTTTTTCCGCCACACTCACATTATAGTTTTCAACTAAATGCACGTTTAAATACTTGTTCACTTCAGGATCATTATTGATTAACTCAGATAAACAAAGAATTAAGTGAATAATATCCTGTGCAATAATATAAGCAGGTGCCGCCTTTCCTCCAAAAATCACGGTAATTTTACGTTTTGGTAATTTACCTGCTTTAATTTCTAAGTATTTATGAATCACATAAAGTGCATTCATTTGTTGGCGTTTATATTCATGGAAACGCTTAATCTGCGTATCAATGATTGAATTTTCATCTAACTCAATACCTTTATTTTCTTTAAGGTACGCTTTTAGTGCTAATTTGTTTTCAAACTTAATTTTCGCTAATTGTTGGTGAATCTTTTTATCATCTTTAAAGGCTAACAATTTTTCTAATTTCGTTGCATCATGCAAATACTCATCACCAATCAATTCTTTAATGTAAGCGGCTAATGCTTGGTTAGAAAACTCTAACCAACGACGGAAGGTAATGCCGTTTGTCTTATTATTGAATTTTTCAGGATATAACGCATAGAACGCTTTAAGTTCTGAATTTTTCAAAATCTCCGTATGTAATGCTGCCACACCATTTACAGAATTTGAAAAGTGAATATCCATATGTGCCATATGCACACGTTTTTGTTTATCAATAATTTGTACTGCAGGATCTTTATATTCTGCATGCACTAATTTATCTAATTTCTTAATGATCACCACTAAATGCGGCACCACTTCATCTAAATAATCGAGTGGCCATTTTTCTAATGCTTCAGCTAAAATTGTATGGTTTGTATAGCCCACCATATTACGTACAATTTCAACTGCTTCAGCAAACTTAATTTTATGTTTTTCGGTTAATAAGCGAATTAATTCAGGAATCACCATTGAAGGGTGTGTATCATTGATCTGTACATACGCATAATCCGCTAAATCATGTAAGTTACAACCACGCGCAATCGCTTCATCAATTAATAATTGTGCCGCATTTGATACCATGAAGTATTGTTGATAAATACGTAATAATTCCCCATTTTTATCTGAATCATCTGGGTAAAGGAATAAAGTCAGATTTTCTTCAATCGCGGTTTTATCAAACTCGATACCTTTTTTAATTAGTTTAGGATTCACTGATTTAATATCAAACAAATTGAGATAGTTCTTCGTGTCTTTCTTATAACCTAAAATATCAATACGATCTAATTTAGAAGTTAACGTAAATTTCTTAAATGGCACTTCATAACTAATATCCGTTGGAATTAACCAAGAGTTATCCTCAATCCAATCATTAGGCTCGGCATGTTGTTCATTCTTTTTGAAGACTTGTTTGAACAAACCATAATGATAATTTAAACCTACCCCTTCAGCATTTAAGCCAAGGGTAGACATTGAATCAATAAAACAAGAAGCCAAACGTCCTAAACCACCATTTCCTAAAGATGGTTCAGGCTCAATATCTTCAATATGGCTTAATGATTTACCCGCACTTTCTAATTCCGCTTTGATATCTTGATACACACCAAGGTTAATCAGGTTATTAGAAAGTAATTTACCGATTAAAAACTCAGCTGAGATATAGTAAACCTTACGTTTACCCGTGTTTTTAGGTTTATCTGCAGAAAGTGCTTTTACGTAATTTAATAATTGAATATAAGTTTCTTTATCACTTAATTGCTCAAGTGATTTATTGGTTTCGTTTTTTACAAATGTACTAAATTTAATCATTGTTTTTTCCTGATTAGCACGTTGATATAACGTGGTCATTTTTGCTAAAAAGTCTTTTTTATCTTGCGTTAAATCTGATTGCTGCATTCTCCATTGCCAGTTTCCACCAATTGTTGAAGGAACATTCATTCTTGAACTCGCAGGCAAATCTAAAACATCTTGCATTGTGGCAATCGCCGTATTGCTAACCGTTGCAAAGAGCTGACGAATCATCGCCTGACAAATCGATTCATCCTCACTCCGATGTGTATAATCATTAGTATATTGTTGCTGTTGTTCAGTCAGGCCGTTATACCAACCATTGGTCACATCGTTATCATGTGTACCGGTATAAACAATGGAATGCGGGATGCAATAATGCGGGCTATCTAAGCTTTTTCCGCTGACATCTTCAAAACCAAATTGTAGGATCTTCATACCTGGGTAATTACAATCTGCAAGCAGTTTTCTGGCTTTATCATCAATATTACCTAAATCTTCGGCAACAATCGGTAAGTCACCCAATTGCTCTTTAACCGCTTTGAATAAATCATAGCCGGGACCTGGCTGCCAACTACCATATTTAGCAATATCTGCTTTTCCATCCACTTGCCAATAATCGGAAAAACCTTTGAAATGGTCGATGCGAAGTACATCATAAATCTTGAAGCTTTCTTCAATACGATGAATCCACCAAGCATAGCCTTGTTTTTTATGTTCTTCCCAATCGTAAAGCGGATTGCCCCAAAGTTGCCCCGTTGCACTGAACTGATCGGCTGGAACCCCCGCAACAAAAAGCGGATTACGTTCTTTATCTAATTGGAAGAGTTCAGGTTTTGTCCAAACTTCCACGCTATCTGCAGCCACGTAAATCGGCATATCACCGATAATCTTAATGCCTTTTTGATTCGCGTAATTTTTTAACTCGCTCCATTGTTTAAAGAAGAAATATTGCGTCACTTTAAAGTACTGAATTTGATCAGCTAACATCGTGCGATATTTTTCTAATGTTTTTGGATCGCGCGCAACAGCTTTTTTATCATCCCATTTTTGTAATGCTTGATTACCAAAATGCTCTTTAATTGCCATAAACTCAGCAAAATCGTCCAACCATAATCGATTGTTTTTCTCGAAGTGATTGAAATCAGCTTGGAGTGATTGATTCGCTAAAAAATTTTTTACGGCTGTTTCTAAAATCGGACGGCGTGCGTAAAAGATACGTTCATAATCCACGCTAGTTGGATCATCACCAAAATTGACTGAAACATAATCAGATTCTTTCAGTAAGCCCATTTGGGTTAGTAAATCAAAATCAATAAGGTGAGTATTACCTGCAATTGCAGAGAAAGATTGATAAGGTGAATCACCATAACTGGTGGTAGTAAGTGGAAGAATTTGCCAATAAGTTTGTTTAGTTTCAACTAAAAAATCGACAAAATCATAAGCCGATTGCCCAAAGCTACCAATCCCGAATGCATTTGGTAGCGAGGTAATGTGCATAAGAACACCACTTGAACGAGTAAGCATAATATTTCCTCTAGGAAGTTATATTTTGGCTCATTCTAACCTAAACGTATTTTTATGCAACAACTTATACGTAAAAGTTTAAGACATTTTCGTAAAAGTGTGACTTTTATCACATTTTATACGTATAACATTTATGATTTTATGATATGCTATGACGATACCTATGGAACCAACGGTCGATAAAAGGATTAAAAATGAGCAAGTACAAGCAGGTCTATAACGAGATAAAGACCCAAATTAACAATGGTAATTTAGCGCCATTGCAAGAGCTCCCGAGTGAAAATGAACTCATGCAAAGCTATGGTTTTTCCAAAGACACTATTCGAAAAGCGCTTTCTCTACTTGAAATTGATGGCTATATTCAAAAGCAACAAGGCCGAAATTCGATTGTTTTAGAGCATGACTTATCTAAGCCACAAATACTTTCTGAAATAAAAACCGTTAGCGAATTAAATAGTGCCTCAACACACCACGTAAAAACGACATTAACCAGTTTATATATTGTGCAAGGTGAAGAAGAGTTAATGCATATTTTTAATGTCGATGATCAGATCGATTTCTACCGCATCGGTCGCCTGCGTGAAATTGATGGTGAAGCCGTTGAATACGAAGTTTCTTATTTTGATCGCCGCATCGTGCCTTTTATTAGCCGAGAAATCGCTGAGCACTCTATTTATCACTATTTAGAAAACGAATTAAAATTAAAAATTAGTCACTCACAACGAAAAATTGTCTTTCGTTATGCAAATGAAGAAGAAAAAAAGGCGATCGATCTTGGTGAGTATGACATGGTTGTGAATGTGACGAGTACCACTTATTTGGCTGATGGTCGACCGTTTCAATATGGGAGTATTAGCTATCGACCAGATAAAATTGCATTTACATCAACAGCAAAACGACATGTCTAGTTTTTGTAAATGATAGGTTGTTATTTAAAAAATTCATAAAAAAAGTGCGGTCATTTTTAACCGCACTTTTTATTTAAGCTATTTTAACCAAAATTGTCCTTTGAAAATTTTTCCTAATGTCATCAGCACCAAACCGCTCATCATCAAGTTAGCAAAGATAAATGCACCGTTTGCCAATCCGCTCAGTACGTTATGATGAACAAAAGAAACAGCCCCATTCGCTAAAGAAGCTAATCCGAATGAAAAAGCCCAGAACCCAATATTCAGTCCTTTTTCACTAATCCAAGGGAACAAACGAATTAAAAAGAACATTTGTAAAAAACCGTATCCCCATAAGAGTTTAACGAAAAGATCGATCTCTCCCCCATTAAGCGATAAGTAAGCTGACGATCCTACAAATGCCGGTGCGAGAATGATCCCCATGGTTGGACGAAATTGTGGTTCAATCTGCAACACACGTAAGCGCTGAAATAATACCGGTTCATAAATAATCCAAGCAATCATCCCTGCGCCTAAGAACAAATAGCCTAAATCTTGATAGCCTAACAAGGCCAATGATGAGGCACTTGTAAAGTTAGTCGCCACAGATGGCAAATAAAACGGTGGCAGTGTTGATTTTTCTTCAAATGTGCCATCTTTCCATAACGCACTAATACGCACTGAAGCAAACAATAATTGCCCAATCGTCCCGATCCAAATTAATCCCTCGCCAATGAATGGAAACCAACGATACAGAACATCACCGCTTAACATCGTTGTAATCGGTATTAATGCGAGAAAAGAAAAACGTATCGGACAACAATATTCCTCTCGTACTTCTTGAGAGAAATAAATCATTTTATAAATATAGAGCAAGATGAAAAGTGCCCATACTGAAACAGCCGTTATGCCAATAATATCACTCACATTTCGAGAAAAAGAGAGCGTATCGCCCATATGCAACCAGGCTAAAGATAAAGCGCTTAAACCTAATGGAATCGCAAAATACCCTGTTGGTAATGGAAATGGTCGTTTATCAGTCATTATTATTCTCCTAAAAATTGATACCTTATTAGATTACCTGTAAATGCGTGAATATGGTTGTGGATTTATCTCAAAGACTAGAATAAAAATCTCATTTCTCGAAATGAAAGAAAGGGCTAATAAATATTAGCCCTAAATTGAATTCTATATTTTTGATTATTTGCAGATCACTTCTAATCCGCCCATGTAAGGACGTAATGCTTCTGGCACCGTAATTGAGCCGTCTGCATTTTGGTAGTTCTCAAGCACGGCCACTAATGTACGACCAACTGCTAAACCAGAACCATTTAATGTGTGTACTAAGCGGGTTTTCTTATCCCCTTTCGCTTTGCAACGTGCTTGCATACGACGTGCTTGGAAATCCCACATATTAGAGCAAGAAGAAATCTCACGGTAAGTATCTTGTGCAGGCACCCACACTTCTAAGTCGTAAGTTTTGCAAGAACCAAAGCCCATATCACCAGTACAAAGTAATACTTTACGATATGGTAAATTTAAAAGTTGTAATACTTTTTCTGCATGACCCGTTAATTCTTCAAGCGCATCCATAGATTTATCAGGATCTACAATTTGTACCATTTCCACTTTATCGAATTGGTGCATACGAATTAAACCACGAGTATCACGACCATAAGATCCTGCTTCAGAACGGAAACATGGTGTATGTGCGGTCATTTTGATTGGCAATTCTGCTTCATCAATAATTACATCACGTACAAGGTTAGTCACTGGCACTTCCGCTGTTGGAATTAATGCGTAAGGTTGCTCACCTTCTAAAGCTAAAGTATGGAATAAATCTTCACCAAATTTTGGTAATTGGCCTGTACCATAAAGGGTCACATGGTTAACTAAATAAGGCACATAGGTTTCTAAATAGCCATGTTGTTCGGTATGAAGATCTAACATGAATTGTGCTAATGCTCGGTGCATTTTAGCAATTTGACCTTTCATTACCGCAAAGCGCGCACCTGCTAATTTAGCCCCTGCAGCAAAATCTAAACCATTGGCATCTTCACCTAATGACACGTGATCTTTGATCTCAAAATCAAAGGTACGCGGTGTCCCCCAACGTAAAATTTCTTTATTTTCAGTATCATCTTTACCTAATGGCACTTCATCTGCTGGAAGGTTTGGAATGCTTAATGCGATTTGATTGATTTCTGCTAACACCGCATCAAGTTGGGACTTCGCTTCGTTAAGCTGTTCGCCCATGTTATCCACTTCAGCCAATAATGGTGCAATGTCTTCACCACATGCTTTTGCCGCACCAATGGCTTTAGAACGCGCATTACGCTCTGCTTGTAATGTTTCAGTTTTTACTTGTAAATCTTTGCGTTGTTCTTCTAATGCGGTAAGTTTTTCCGTATCAAGAATAAAGTTACGTTTTACTTTTAATTTTTCTGCTACTTCAGCCAGATTATTACGGAGTAAATTTGGATCGATCATTGGAATTCCCTATTTTTCATTATGAAACAGATACCTTTATTCTAGCGTGCTTTGAGCAAATAAACCAGTTAAAAGCCTGATTTTTCTTTTATTAATCTCGTCAAAAACATCCCATTTTATGACCGCACTTAGCCATGATTTAATTTTGTGATCTCTGTCAAATTCTGAGAATGAGACACTAGAAATAGCAAAAAAAAGTTCTATAATGAAAATGAACATTAACCAAGAGGAGTAACCAATGTTTCCTGAATTTCGCGATTTAATTACTAATCTCAAAAATAAAGATGCTTATTTCGATCGCTTGTTTGAAAAACACAATGTGTTAGACCAAGAGATCAAAAATAAGATTGATAACATAGAACTCGCTACTCATACGGAAATTGAGAACTTGAAAAAAGAAAAATTACGGATTAAAGACGAGCTCTATCAATACTTGAAAAAGAAAGCAGCTGAGTAATTGGTTTAATGTGAAGACAAAGTGCGGTGAAATTTACCGCACTTTTTTGTTTTAAGTGGTTTTATTCTTTTGAGAGCCCAGATAAATCGCGACTAATGTTAGCACTGCCCCCGCCCATTGCCAATGATTGATGGGCTTATCCAAGCCAAAATAATCAATCACAAGCGCCACCACCGGTTCGGAAAGAAGCAACAAACCGGTTAAACCTAACGATAAATAAGGAATGGTATAAGCAATCATGCCCCAAGCGACACATTGCATCACTGCACCATAAATGAACACCAATCCCCAATCGGTGAAGGTGGTTGGATAAAGATTATCAGAATTAAAAATCAACGAAGGAACAATTAAGACAAGCGCACCACTTAAACTCAAAATAAACATTAACGAAAATAAAGCAGTAGGTTCTTCTTCGTGCACTTTTTTAATCATAATCATTGAAGCGGCAAGCATGCCTGCCGAAATGAGCCCAATGATAATGCCGTACATACCGTCAAAATTATGCTGTAGCTCTTCCCCTGAGATTAAGACAACACCCGCAACCGCTAGAAAAAGGCTTAACATTTGTAATTTCGTTTGGCGTTCACCAAAGAAGAGATAGCCAATTGCGGCCAAAAAGAAAATCTGCAAACTATTCAGCAACGTTGAAATACCCGGCCCTACCGCATAGACACTTTCATGCCAAAAAGATAAATCAAAAGCTAAAAAGATGCCGGCTAATGCGGCATACATCATCGCTTTACGGCTTTTCGGGAAACGCTGTCTTTTTAATTTCATTAAGAACCAGAAAATAAAAGAGGCAATAAGTAAACGCCAAAATGCAATGGCATAACCACCCACTGGAACAAACTTAACAATCAGGCTTCCTAAACCGAATAACACACAGCCCAAGACTAACATCGGGGCAGCGTAAGATTTTATTTTATCCATTAAATAAACATTGCCCAGACAGCCAAACTCGCCGCCATAAAGAATAAAATGAGTAAGCTGTTATAACTGAGTTTCCATTTATTAACACTGTGCAAAAGCAATACCCCTGCTATTACTAAATGAAGAACAAAATAAATACCGTATGCGAAAACACCATCAAAATTGACCGCACTTACACCTTGATAAATAATAAAGATCAGTACTGCCAACGCATTCAGTGCAAGCAGTAAAATCATCAATAATGGCAGTAACGCAATGAAACCTTGCAGACGATTACGAGAAACAGACAAACATAAATTCGCTAATAATACGCCCATCACCGATTGTGCCAATGGATTATATTGCACGAAATTTGGTGTTGGATTGCCGAAGAAAATCATCAAATAAGCAATTACACCCAATCCACTCACCAACGATGCCATTAAGAGAAAACCACGCCGAGCCGATTCATCTTTAGGTTGTTTCCATACTGCATATACGGCAGATAACCCGCATAAGCTGACAATATCAGTCATCACGTAATGATGTGGTGAGGCTAAGCTCATTCCAAGCCAAACTAACCAATAAAGTGCAAAACAGACATTTGCTTTGATTAAACGTCCACGTTGTCCTGGACAAATTTCGCCTTTAATAAACGCAACTAAACAAAGTAACTGCGCAATCAGCACACCAAAGGCTAAATGAGGAATCAGTTTTTCAGCAGATTGCAAAGACTCTGCAAAAAATTCAATAATTAATAGCAACCCAATTGGTAATATCGCAAGAAATGCGGCTAAGGGTTTGGATTGTTCTTCTGACATAAGATTCTCGATTAGAAAAAGAAGGCGTCATTATGCCAAAATTTACAGCTTTTTTTAATGGCTTTCGTGCATTTTGACTCATTCCCTTTTAAAATAAGCAAAATTATAACCGCACTTTAGGAACCACAAAAAAATGCTATTAAGCGTACTTTATATTATTGGAATAACTGCCGAAGGAATTACCGGCGCATTAGCCGCTGGACGAGAAAAAATGGATATTTTTGGGGTAATTATTATTGCCTGTGTGACGGCGATTGGTGGCGGTTCGGTACGCGATGTATTACTTGGACACTACCCGCTTGGCTGGGTTAAACATCCTGAATATTTCATTATGGTGGCTGGTGCAGCGGTATTAACGGTTTTTATCGCACCTTTCATCAAACATTTCATGCGCTACTTCCGCACAATTTTCTTGGTATTAGATGCCTTAGGATTAATCGTGTATTCCATTATCGGTGCGCAGATTGCCATTGATATGGGTTATGGTTTTACTGTGACATCTATTGCTGCAACCGTGACAGGTGCATTTGGTGGTGTGTTGCGTGATTTACTCTGTAACCGCATTCCCCTTGTATTCCAAAAAGAACTTTACGCCAGCGTGTCATTCTTCTCTGCCGCTATGTATATGGCATTACAACACCTTCAAGTAGAACACACGCTTTCAATTTTACTCACGTTATTCAGTGGTTTTGCATTACGCTTACTTGCAGTTCGATTTGGTTGGGGATTACCCGTTTTCGATTTCCAAGAGCAAGATGAGGAAACTCATGATAAATTACCGAAGAAAACAAAATAATTAAAAGGAATAATTATGTTAGAACAAATGGGCAAACAGGCTAAAGATGCAGCCTTTATTTTAGCGCAGTTAAACACCACTGAAAAAAATCATGCGCTCAGCATTATTGCAGATCAATTAGAACAACAAGCGGAGCGTATTCTTGCCGCAAACCAAAAAGATATTGAAATCGCGAAACAAAACGGCTTATCTGAAGCCTTAATTGACCGCCTCTTATTAACCGAAGATCGCCTAAAAGGCATTGCGAATGATGTACGCCATGTGATTTCGCTTGCAGATCCTGTGGGAAAAATTATTGATGGGGGCACCTTAGATAGCGGATTAAAGATCGAACGAGTTCGCACTCCGCTTGGCGTGATTGGTACCATTTACGAAGCGCGTCCCAACGTCACCATTGATGTGGCGAGCCTTTGCTTAAAAACTGGGAATGCCGTGATTTTACGTGGAGGAAAAGAAACACAACATTCCAACCAAATTTTAGTAGAAGTGGTACAAAATGCCCTTGAACAAGTGGGATTACCACGCCATGCAGTCCAAGCGATTACCGATCCGAATCGTGAACTTGTGATGCAACTGCTTAAATTGGATCGCTACGTGGATATGATTATTCCTCGTGGCGGCGCAGGTTTACATGAGCTTTGTAAACAACATTCTACTATTCCGGTGATTGTCGGTGGTGTGGGTGTTTGTCATCTTTTTGTGGAAGAAAGTGCTGACCAAAAAAAAGCCCTTGCGGTGATTGCGAATGCAAAATGCCAACGTCCAAGCACATGTAATACGTTGGAAACGCTTTTAGTTCAACGCTCGATCGCAGAAACCTTCCTACCAAAACTTGCGAAATATTTAGCCGAGAAAAAAGTAAAATTCCATGCAAAATCGACCGCACTTTCGATTCTTCAAGCTGCAAATGTCGATGTGCAAGAAGTGACCGAACAAGCGCTACGCCAAGAATGGGGCTCATTAGATCTCAATGTCGTAGTAGTTGAAGACATGGATGCGGCAATTGCTCACATTCGTGAATATGGCACACAACATTCAGAAAGTATCTTGACGGAAAATCAACGACTAGCCACACAATTTATCAATCAAGTGGATGCGGCAGCCGTATATGTTAATGCAAGTACTCGATTTACCGATGGCGGACAATTTGGTTTAGGTGCAGAAGTGGCGGTAAGTACTCAAAAACTTCATGCTCGAGGTCCAATGGGATTAGAGGCCTTAACCAGCTATAAATGGGTCTGTGTCGGCGATTACACTTCTCGTAAATAGTCTGTTCCATCCATAAAAAAACCGCACCTTGAAACAATCAAAGTGCGGTTATTTTTTATCTCGTTTTTAGTGTTTACCGAATAATTTCATCGCGGGCAATACAATCGCACAAGCAATCGCCCCAACAATCACACCAACGACTAACGTTGCCACATTACCGAGTAAGCCATCTGCTAATTGATAATCAGCGAGCAAATGATGAATGAAATCTACATTATGCACAAAAATACCGCCACCGACTAAGAACATCGCAAGTGTACCGATAAAACTAAGTGAACGCATAAATTTTGGCATAATCACTAAAATTGCATTCCCGATTGACTTCGCCACACCACCTTTTTTGATAAGGTATAAACCGAAATCATCCGCTCTAACAATCAATGCGACTAAGCCATAAACAAAAATAGTAATCCCGATACCCACTACCGAAAGGGAAATAATGCGAGTCAGCAAGCTCGCTTCGGTTAATTCGCCCAATGCAATAATGATAATTTCAGCGGAAAGAATAAAATCCGTACGAATTGCCCCTTTAATTTTAGCGGCTTCATTAAAGGTTGTTTTTTCTTCATGCTCTTCATGAGCAATAAATTTATGTAGAATTTTCTCTACACCTTCAAAACACAAATATGCCCCACCTATCATCAAAAGTGGCACGATCAACCAAGGTAAAAATGCAGAAAGCAGTAAAGCAATTGGAATTAAAATGACTTTATTGACTAAGGATCCTTTGGTGACAGCCCAAACAATGGGTAATTCACGATCGGAAGATGCCCCTGTTACCTGATTAGCATTTAAGGCTAAGTCATCACCTACTACACCAACGGTTTTCTTGGCTGCTATTTTGGTCATCAAGGCGACATCATCAAGAATCGATGCAATGTCATCAATAAGAGTAAAAAGAGAGCTAAACGCCATATTCTTTCCTTTATAAAGT
This sequence comes from Parahaemophilus parainfluenzae, assembly GCA_032568935.1. Classification (GTDB taxonomy): domain Bacteria; phylum Pseudomonadota; class Gammaproteobacteria; order Enterobacterales; family Pasteurellaceae; genus Haemophilus_D; species Haemophilus_D parainfluenzae_AE. The sequence continues at coordinate 1,794 of JAWHBY010000029.1, read as the reverse complement.
TAAAATTTAGAGAAATGAGTTTTAGACTGGTCGAATGCTTTCGACATCCAACTTTGCATCAAACTCTTTTTGTAATAAAAGTAGTTTTTTATCTTGCTGTAAATCCGTACGTGCCTGTTCACGCAACTCCTGATAAACTTTTTTACGGTAATCCATCGGGGTTAAAACAGCGGAATCTTCAACAAAAATCGACAATTTGACTGGTTTTTCATATAAACGTTCAAGATGATCCACTAAATTTTTAATATTTCGATCTTGTTTTAAATGCGCTTTTTCAGAATGAAGCCCGAGTTGAATTTCATCTTCTGTTTGCGACTTAATAAAGCAATTTAATGCCAACTCTTTTGAGAAACCAGTCACGCCAGAGCGTTCGACGATATCCGTCCAAGGATCTTGTTTTTGCGTAATTTGAATAATTTTCTCACGTAATTCTGGTGTCACATCTTTCAAAATCGCCTGTTTAATATCAGAAGGTCGCACACCGCTATCCACTTTAGCTAAATCCGGATTACTCCACTCCCAACGGTAAGTTTCCGCATCCAGAATTTCCTGCTCTTCCGCGTCCATTTCAGCATTGTCATCAATGGTATTTTCAACCGTCTCAACACTTTGTTTTAACGCTTCTGCTTGTTGAGTAATTGGGTTTGGCACCGCTGCTTTCGTATGCGTCGCTTTTGGTGGCGTCATCTCTCTCACTGGAAGTGCGGTCATTTTTGGTGAATTTTTTTGCTCATCTAAAGCTTGGAGATGGTGCAAAGTTTCTTCCACTGCGGCTTGCTGTTCATCATGATGCTGCTGGCGCTCTGATTGCTCAATTTGCGTTAATTGATTCAACGCCTCTAGTGCAGCAAGACTGGCTAAATTCAATGAAGATGTAGTTTGAGTGGAAACAGGTTGAGAAGGTGAAGAATGCGCGACCATCGCTTGAGCCATCGGCTTTTGCGCTTGTGCAGAATAATTTGCTTTGATGTTTTGCGACAGCACCGGCATATCCACATACCCAGAAACAGGCTGATTTTCAACCGCACTTTTCTGTGTATTTTGTTCAGGGGATAGCCCGCCTTGTTTAGGCGTTTGTGCTGCCGTAAGGAACTTTGGGTGGAATGCCAATGCCCTCAATAATGTCATTTCTGCACCAATTCGACGATTTGGCGCTGAAGCCAATTCTTTTCGACCAGAGACAATTACTTGATAGAAAAATTGTACGTCTTCCGGTGAAATATGTTTAGCCAGAAAACCGAGATGATCGTTTTCGTCCGTAGGATTTTTAGCGAGTAACTGCATTAATGCAATTTGATGTAATTTCTCAGCCGTTTCAGCCAATAATTCATCCCAATCGCCCGCTTTTTCTGCCACTGTTTGGATGGTTTTCATTAAACGCTCACCGTTACCTTGGTGTAAGGCGTAAATGATTTCAATCGGCTGATCTTCGTCTAACAGCCCAAGCATGGTATTCACCACATCGGTGGAGACTTTACCGTTGCCCATGGCAATGGCTTGATCCGTTAAACTTAAGCTATCACGAATACTGCCCTGTGCAGCTTTGGCTAATTTATCTAATGCTGGTGCATCAAAAGGAATATTTTCGGCAGTAAGGACGCGATTAAGATGTGCTGAAATTTGCGGTTCATCTAATGCTTTAAGATGAAATTGCATACAACGGGATAAAATCGTAATCGGCAATTTTTGTGGATCCGTTGTAGCGAGTAGAAATTTCACATATTCAGGTGGTTCTTCCAAGGTTTTTAACAACGCATTGAAAGAATGGCGGGAAAGCATATGCACTTCATCGAT
>JAWHBY010000028.1:0-22584 GCA_032568935.1 Parahaemophilus parainfluenzae | reverse complement strand
ATTTTGTCACGCAATTCATCGGTCAATTTCCCTTGCTCTTCAATAGATTTCAAAATGGTTTGACGACGATCTTCTAATTCACGTAAATAAATTAAACGGGTTTCAAAATGACGAAGTTGGGTGTCATCTAAGCCACCTGTGACTTCTTTACGATAACGGGCGATAAATGGAATGGTGTTGCCATCATCTAATAATTGAATGGCAGCGAGGATTTGTTGGGGTTGAACGGTTAATTCTGCCGCAATAATTTGGCTAATTTGTTGATTTAACATTGTCATACTTCTTTGTTATTAAAGGATTCAAGAAAAACGGGAATAGAATACTGGTTTTAGACAACAGGCTCAAATATAATTCAAAAAAATTTCTTTTATTTTTATCATGGCAAAATCAAATTACATTACCCGTCAAGGCTGGCTTGCGCTAGACCAAGAACTTAAATTTTTGTGGAAAGAAGAACGCCCTAAAGTTACCCAAGCGGTTTCAGATGCCGCTGCGCTTGGTGACCGCAGTGAAAACGCAGAATATATTTACGGTAAACGTCGTTTACGTGAAATTGATCGCCGTGTGCGTTTCCTTTCCAAACGCTTAGAAGTGTTACAAATAGTGGATTACCACCCGAAACAAGAAGGTAAAGTGTTTTTTGGTGCGTGGGTTGAGCTAGAAGATGAAGAAGGTGAAGTGAAGCAATATCGCCTTGTCGGCTGCGATGAATTCGATCCCGCTAAAAACTGGATCTCCATTGATTCTCCCGTCGCACGTGCCTTGATCGGGAAAGGCGTTGATGATGAAATTCATGTGGAGACACCTTCCGGTAAAGTCGTGCTCTATGTGAACCGAATTTGGTATGAAAAATAGCGAAGTAAAAAAACAAAAGAGCGGTCAAAATTGACCGCTCTTTTATCAAGCATTTCTAGATTAGAATGTCATACCAAAACGAATGCCCAAACCTTTTTGACGACCAGCATAGCCTTGTAAGGTTGTATTAAATTGTTTGCCTGCAAGTTTATAATCTACCCCTGCTTCAGCAATGGTTGTACCACCTTTCATTGTTGGTGTTGGCAATGCATAACCTTGATATTGTGCACGTACATCACCATTCCACTCACGTTCATAAGACACACCAAAGTGCATACCTAAATTGCTTAAATTATGGTTATACTGCACACCCACGCGACCACGTTTAGAGCGAACTGATGAGAAATGGTAGGTTTCGCCAGAACTTAACTTCGCTTCATCACCTGAAGTATGTGAATAGAAATATTTCACATAGGTGTCTAAGGAGTTATTCTCACCTAACTGCCACACTTTACCAAAACCGACATGGCTAGCAAGGTAATTTGCGTTGCTCTTATATCTTACACCTGTACCATTTGCATGGACGAAATCATCACTACGATAATCATTCCATACGCGTCCTGCACGTAAACTTACTTGTGCATATAGGCCATTATTCCATAAATAATTGCTAAATACATTTGCACCAAGATTCCAGGCTTTACCTTTACCTTTTGTACCGTCATCTAAATGCGCTGTATAATGACTATAACCATATTCAGCTGCTACACCATATAACCAATTACCCGAAACACTCGGTTTATTCCAGGCATAGCCGGCATCCAATGTAAGCCCTTTCAAGTTAACATAACTACCAGTCGTAATATCACGATCGGCTGTACCTGCTTGAACAAACCCGCTTTCATTTGCACCAACTTGACTTAAATTAGCATCTTGATACAACGAATTCAAACCTCCAGCAAGATAACTTGCTCCATTATTGACTAACGCAGGGGCAACTAAGCGACCTTGTACTAATGATTTAGTTTTTGGATTTACTGCTGTTACTGGTGTTGCATCCGCATTCACCACTGGTTTAGTTGTCGTTTCCGTTGTATTGGTATTTACAACCGGCTTATTTGCTGTTGTGTTGGTATTTACAGCTGGTTTAGTTGCTGTTGTGTTAGTATTTACAACTGGTTTAGTTGCTGTTGTATTGGTATTTACAGCCGGTTTAGTTACTGTGGTGTTGGTATTTACAACTGGTTTAGTTGCTGTTGTATTGGTATTTACAACTGGTTTAGTTTTTGAATCAGTAACTGGTGTAATTTTTTGTTGATTACTACGTTTAAAGGTAAGATCTAAATTTTTATTATCTGCCGTCAACGCAATACTCGCTAAATCATGTGCTAAGGTAATACCTTGATACACATTCCCTTTACCACTCCAAAATAAACCGTCATTAGCCTTAATCAAATGTACCACATCGCCAGAATGTAAATTAGCATTACCAGGTACATAAGCATTCATCGTTGTATTACCTAACTGAAGATATGACGTAGAAAGATTTAAGACAGTATCGTTATGACGGACATTATCAGGTAAATAGAAATTAATGGTATCAAAATTCAGTACCTCTTCAGCTTTTAGCTTATTCATTTCAATACCTTCTTTGGCTGTCCCCAAATTAAGTACATTACCTTTGGAATGAAAGCTCGTCCCACCTGCAATATTGTTATCCACAGTTCCAGCAAAAAGCGTTACGGTATTATTGCTCGACTCATTTTGAGCTGAGCCACCACCAACACCACCAATATGGAACCCTTTATGTAGTACCACTGTGTTATTGTTCGCCTTTGTTAATGCACTCCCACCAATGATATTTCCTGCTACTTTTGCATTCTCACCTAGCACAACAGTATTATTGTGTGCATTTCCCTCACCAGCAACTGCAGAATAAGCATCACCACCCGTCACAAAATTAGCCACTAAATTTTTACCAACTTGAACAGTGTTCTTAGATACATTACCAGATGAAGAACGTGCGCCATAAATTTCACCCGCTACAGCATCCGTTCCTATTGTTACAGAGTTATTGGTAACGGTTGAACTTTCCCACCCTTCGGCACCACTCACCAATAAGGTATGACTACGATTGCCAATCGTTACACGGTTATCATTTGCAACATTATTTTTACTAAAAACCGCGTTAGCAACACCACCTGAAATCATACCTATTTGAGCATCATCCCCAATATGCACAACATTCGAGTTTGCCTCTTGGCTCATAAAATCAGATTTTACAGAAGCGCTTCCTCCCTCAACAATACCACCAGAGCTAGTAATAGACACTTCACTTCCGACTCTAACTCCGTTACCGATAACGACTTCATTAAAAGAAGAGGTTTTTCCTCCACTACCTCCACTTACCGAAGAAGTGATATAAGAAAGATCACCGATATGCACACTATTACTAGATGCACTTACATTATTCGCTACAGATTTATTATAAGAACCGCCATCACCGCCAATTACACTACCAGCAACCGTCACATTTGTGCCAATACGGACAGCATTAAAATCAGAGGTCGATTCAATCGATGTACCTCCTTTAACATAACCACCATCTCTACCTGTGCCGATTTGAACATTATTACCAATCACCACTTCATTATGATTCGCTTCTTTTTTAGTCGTAAAACCGCCATTAACAGTTGATGTAATATTCGCACCATGCGCTATATTTACACGGTTATTATTCGCTGTACCATTATCGGCAAGTCCACCAAAAACATAACCATCATTTTTTTGATTTAAACCAACTGAAACGGAACAACCATTTGAGTTTTCAGCTTTAACAAGAGAAGTATTTTGACATCCGTAAAGATCACTAGCTTGAGCCGATGTGGAAAACACTCCCATAAGAATACAAGCTAAACCAGTTAATTTAATTTTGAACGCACTCTCGCAGAAAGAAGCATTTGGGTTTCTAATATGCATAGTTCACCTTAAATATAAAGTTAATAAGATATCGTTACATAAAGCCAGCTATTAAGTACTACATTCACTGAAATTAAAAACGAATAAAACAAGATAATCACTAAAAATATCCAAGAATACTTTAGTTTATTAGTCAACTTTTGTTAATGTGAAATCAACATAAAGAAATAAAATAGGAGGAGTGAATTTCTATATTATTTTCAAGGAAATAAATTTTAATCACTGTTTTTATGACAGACTTAAAAAATAGGGCTAAACAAAAGAGCGGTCAATTTTGACCGCTCTTTTTTATTCTATAAATCAAACAGATTATGCATTATCACCAATTAATACTGATTCTAACGCAATTTCAATCATATCATTGAAGGTTAATTGACGTTCTTCTGCAGTAGTTTGTTCGTGTGTACGAATATGGTCTGAAACAGTACAGATACAAAGTGCTTTTGCACCATATTCTGCTGCCACGCCATAGATACCCGCGGCTTCCATTTCTACGCCTAAGATGCCGTATTTTTCCATCACATCAAACATTTCGAAATCTGGCGTGTAGAATAGGTCTGCAGAGAAAAGATTCCCTACGCGAACTTGCTTACCTTTTTCTTTCGCTGCTTGAACCGCGGCTTGTGCCATATCAAAATCAGCAATTGCAGCAAAATCGTTATCTTTGAAACGGATACGGTTTACTTTTGAATCAGTACATGCACCAAGGCCGATGATGACATCACGTACTTTAACGTCCATACGTACGGCACCACAAGAACCAACACGGATGATTTTTTTCACTCCGTATTCAGTAATTAATTCTTTCGCATAAATTGAGCAAGATGGGATACCCATACCGTGACCCATAACAGAGATACGACGACCTTTATAGGTACCGGTATAACCCAACATATTGCGAACGTTAGTCACCTCTTTCGCATCTTCTAAGAATGTTTCAGCAATATATTTTGCACGAAGCGGATCGCCTGGCATTAATACAACATCTGCAAATGCGCCTTCAGGAGCGTTAATATGTGGAGTCATTGTTTTTTCCTCTTGTTGATAAATAAAAAGTCATTTAAGCAAACGTTTTCGCTTGCTTTAAAGTACAACACCACGAATGATTCGTGGTGTTGAGAGATAAAGTGCGGTCAAAATTCACCACATTTTAATTACATTGCTACGCCGCTTAACTCGATGAATAAACCTGCGATAGTCGCACTCATTAAGTTAGCTAATGTACCTGCGACAACTGCTTTTAAACCTAAGCGAGCCACATCACCACGACGATTTGGTGCCATACCACCGATACCACCGATTAAGATCGCGATAGAGCTGAAGTTAGCGAAACCACATAATGCGAAAGTAATAATTGCTTTAGTTTTTTCACTTAATACCACTGCTGTATCTGGTTGTAAGTATTTCGCGAACTCTAAGTAACCCACGAATTCATTTACGGCTAATTTCATACCAATCATTTGACCCGCGATTGCAGATTCATCCCAAGATACACCAATTAAGTACGCTAATGGTTTGAAGATCCAACCAAAGATTGATTGTAATGTTAAGTCACCGTAACCGAACCAGCCACCTACGCCACCTAAGATACCGTTAATTAAAGCGATTAAACCCACGAATGCGATTAACATCGCACCTACGTTTAACGCTAATTGCATACCTGCACTCGCACCACCAGCCATTGCTTCAAGCACGTTAGTCGGTTTTTCGCTATCATCCGTTTCAGGTTGTTTATCGGTAAATTGTTCAGTTTGTGGGAATAAAATTTTCGCAAATAATAAACCTGCTGGAGCAGCCATAAAAGATGCGGCGATTAAGTAAGTCAACGGTACGCCCATTCCTGCATAACCCGCCATTACAGAACCCGCGATAGAGGCTGTACCACCCGCCATAATAGCGAACAATTCAGATTGGGTCATATTTTTAATGTAAGGACGAACCACTAAAGGTGCTTCAGTTTGACCAACGAAGATATTCGCTGCTGCAGACATCGATTCTGCTTTAGATGTACCTAATGCCGCTTGTAATGCACCACCAATCACTTTGATGACGACTTGCATGATGCCTAAGTAGTAAAGTACTGAAATTAAACCAGAGAAAAAGACGATGATTGGTAACACTTTCACCGCAAAGATAAAGCCAGCATTTGAAGGATCCGCTAGGCCACCAAAGACGAAGTTAATCCCTTCATTACCATAAGCGATAACATTTGATACACCATTTGCTGTCGCTTGTAATGCATCACGACCAAACGGCACATACAAAATAAGGGCCGCAAATCCGATTTGGATCGCCAAAGCCCCTAATACAGTACGTAAATTAATCGCCTTACGATTATTTGAAAATAATACGGCAATGATCAGTAATACGACAATGCCTAAAACGCTACCTAAAATACCCATTTTTTTCCCCTAGGTTGGTTAGATAAGTAAGTGAATAAAATTGTCCTATTCTACTTGTTTTTCGGTAAAAAGTCGGAATATTTTTGCTACTTTTCGGTATGTTTGCTTATAAAATGGTCACAATTTTGGTCAGACCACAAGATTTTGCATAGTTTTCAAGTACTTGAGTCTGCTCAACAGTTGGGACATAAGGGGTGAGTCCTTCGGCATCTCGTGCACCTTTTGTGTGCATTCGGATAATTTTGAGCAACACATCCGGATAGTCTTTCAATAAGGACGCGACCTTTTCCACCAACTTTTCTGCATCAAAAAAATTCGCCACATAAACTAACCGCACTTCTTCCACTTTATTTAATGGTAATAATTGCGCCAAGTTCTTCAAATTGCGATCTAAGTTTTCTTGCTTAATATGTTGATGAGCGGGGATGATGTTTTTCGGGACAATGCCTTGGCGATTTTGTCTATCAAAGCACAAACTCTGTAAGCCAAGTCCTTCTCCTTTCAAATCAAAGAGAAATTTGTCCGTGACATCAATTAAAGGACGAATTGCGTCAAATTCAAAGAAACCACTGCTATCCAAATAGCAAGTTAGCCCTTCCTCACGTAGTTTTTGAAACAATGGGACAAGCTTTTTATGATGAATAGTAGGTTCCCCGCCAGAAACCGTTACACCACGAATGAACGGTACCGCATCCATAGCTTGCTCATACAAATACTGCAAACTGACTTGATGAGCCCCTTCCGCATAACGCGGAATGGTTTCTGGATTGTGGCAATAAAGGCAGTTTAACTTACAACCTTGTAAGAAAATACTGGTACGATTCCCCTGCCCTTCTACATTAGAAAAAGGAATAATACGATGCAGGGGAACATAAATATCAGAAAGTGCGGTCACAAATAGCGTTTTTTCTAGAGTAAGTTATCACTTACACAAGCTTCATTTGGAAAATCACTAATTCTGCTTGGCAGCAGAATGTGAAAACCGCTTTAAGCACATACCCTTCTTCAACCTGTTGAATTTCAGATTGAATTTGGCAAGGTTCACTTTCTACATCACGCGCTTTTAATGTGAAATATTCCAATGCGCCTTCTGCATCTTGACGAGTCGCATAAAACTGTTCGATAGGTAAACTACAATCACTGTTATCAAACAATGATTTCATATCGAAAGTATTACAACCTACGCATTCAATTGGTTTTTCAGTTTGAATGGCCATCTTTTTCTCCTTATCTAAAAAAGCCGTGATATAACACGGCTTATTAAGTTTAAAATTATTTTGCAGCAACAAAGCCGACGGCTTCGTACACTTTGGCAAGGGTTTCTTTCGCTCTTGCGCGGGCTTTTTCTGCACCTTGACGTAAAATCTCGTCTAAAAGTGCTTCATCGTTACGATATTGATAGAAACGTTCTTGTAAACCTGCAAGTAAATTTGACACTTCATCAGCAACGGCTGTTTTTAAGTGTCCATACATTTTGCCTTCAAATTCTTTTTCAAGTTCTGCCACAGATTTATCCGTTACCGCAGAAAGAATATCTAATAAGTTAGACACACCCGCTTTGTTTTTCACATCATAACGTACAACAGGTGGTTCATCAGAGTCTGTTACCGCACGTTTGATTTTTTTCGCCACCGATTTTGGATCTTCAAGCAAGGTCACCACGTTATTACGGTTATCATCGGATTTAGACATTTTTTTGTCAGGATCTTGCAAAGACATAATACGCGCGCCCGCTTTACCTAAGAAGATTTCAGGAATAGTGAAAATATCACCATAAAGGGCATTAAAACGAGCGGCAATATCACGGGTGATTTCTAAATGTTGTTTTTGGTCATCCCCTACCGGCACGCTTTTCGCTTGGTAAAGTAAGATATCTGCTGCCATTAAAACCGGATAATCAAATAAACCCACGTTAATATTTTCGGCATAACGTGCTGATTTATCTTTAAATTGAGTCATACGGCTCATCTCACCAAAATAGGTGTAACAGTTTAATACCCAGCTTAGTTGAGTATGCTCAGGTACATGAGATTGCACGAAGATCGTGCTTTTATTCGGATCAATGCCACAAGCCAAGTAAAGGGCGAGCACATCAAGAGTTGCCTTGCGAAGTGCTACAGGATCTTGACGTACAGTGATGGCATGTAAATCCACCACACAGAAAATACACTCATAATCTTCTTGCATTTTCACCCAGTTGCGAAGTGCACCTAAATAATTCCCGATAGTTAATTCGCCGGAAGGCTGCACGCCACTGAATACAATTGGTTTTGTCATTGGTTATCCTTTTATTCTGTAAACTGAATTGACGCTATGATAACAAAAGATAGGGCGTTTTTTAATGATTGAGTTCAAAACAATGTGTAAAAATGCTATATTACGCCAAAAATTTCTGCAGCTCACAATTTATAATCCCAATGAAAAATTATAATGATATGGCTCTGGCACTTGCCGGTGTTTGTCAATCAGTCTTATTACTCAGTCAATTAGCTCAAAAAGGCGGAGTTGATAACCAAGATGCATTCCAAACAACCATTCATTCTCTTCTCATTACTCAACCTGAAGATACATTAGCCGTATTTGGCGGCGACGTTCAACATCTTAAAGTGGGATTAAACACGCTTATCGAGCAACTCACCCAATTAAATGACAAAAATTTATTAAATTATTGGGGCAGCTTGTTAGCGTTAGAGAGCAAATTAAACAAACAATCTGAAATCAAACAAGAACTTGGCCGCCGTATTGCCCGTTTACCGGAACAACTTGCTTATCACGACAATCAATTTGATGATGAGATGTTTTCTATCATGGCAAACATTTATGTCGATACGATTAGCCCTTTAGGCAAACGCATCCACATTATTGGTTCGGCATATCATTTACAGCAACAAAGCGTGCAAGACAAAATTCGTGCGTGTTTACTTGCTGGCATTCGTTCTGCCGTTTTGTGGCGTCAAGTCGGCGGCAGCAAATGGCAACTGTTATTTCATCGTAAAAAATTAGTGCAAGCAGCACGACAACTCTACTCAACTTTAAATTAATCCTTGGAGAACTCTTATGCAACTTTCCGCATTAACCGCTCTTTCCCCGATTGACGGTCGTTATCAAGATAAAGCCTCTGCATTGCGTGGTATTTTTAGTGAATTTGGCTTGCTCAAATTCCGTGTCACCGTGGAAGTACGTTGGTTACAAAAATTGGCGGCGACCGCTGAAATCCAAGAAGTTTCTTCTTTGTCTAAAGAAGCAAACGATTACCTTAATAAAATTGTGGAAGAATTCAGTCTTCAAGATGCTGAACGTATCAAAGAAATTGAGCGCACCACGAATCATGACGTAAAAGCAGTTGAGTATTTCTTAAAAGAAAAAAGTGAAGCTTTACCAGAATTAGCCAAAGTCTCTGAATTTATCCACTTTGCTTGTACATCAGAAGACATTAACAACCTTTCTCACGCCCTAATGTTAAAAACGGCGCGTGAAGAAGTAATCTTACCGGAATGGCAAAAACTGATTGATGAAATCACCCGTCTAGCGAACGAATACAAAACTATCCCATTACTTTCTCGTACACACGGCCAGCCTGCCTCACCAAGTACTGTGGGTAAAGAAATGGCAAACGTGGTTTACCGTTTAAAACGCCAATTCAAACAGCTCCAACAAAATGAAATCTTGGGTAAAATCAACGGCGCAGTAGGTAACTACAATGCGCATTTATCGGCTTATCCAAATATCAATTGGCATAAATTCAGTGAAGAATTTGTCACCTCATTAGGTTTAGATTGGAACCCATACACTACTCAAATTGAACCTCATGATTACATTGCTGAATACTTTGATGCCGTGGTACGTTTTAATACCATCATCATCGACTTCGACCGTGACTTATGGGGCTACATTGCGTTAAATCACTTTAAACAACGCACTATCGCGGGTGAAATTGGTTCATCCACCATGCCACATAAAGTGAATCCTATTGACTTCGAAAACTCAGAAGGTAACTTAGGTTTAGCCAATGCGGTGATGACTCACCTAGGTCAAAAATTACCGATTTCTCGTTGGCAACGAGACTTAACCGACTCCACTGTATTACGTAATTTAGGTGTGGGTTTAGGTTATTGCTTAATTGCGTATGCCGCAACCCGTAAAGGTATCAGCAAATTAGAAGTGAACGAACAACATCTCCGTGATGAACTCAACCAAAACTGGGAAGTTTTAGCTGAGCCAATTCAAACCGTAATGCGTCGCTATGGTATTGAAAAACCATATGAAAAATTAAAAGAACTGACTCGTGGTAAACGTGTTGATGAAAAAGCAATGCGTGAATTCATCGAAAAACTGGATATCCCAGCCGATGAAAAAGCACGTTTACAACAACTCACTCCTGCAACCTATATTGGAGCAGCCATTGAGTTAGTGGAAAAACTTTAAGAAATAAAAGGGCGTTTTACCACGCCCTAAAAATCAAAGTGCGGTCAAAAACATCTTAGATTTTGACCGCACTTTTTTATTTCTTCTCCTACCTATTGCATCATTCACGCTTAATAAACAGCAATCGCGCGTGATCATACACCCAATTAAAAATAAAGGTATAAACGGTCACCATCACCGTTAAGCTGAAATCCATCATAAAAGCTGTAATCCAATCCACTTTTAAAAAGTAAGCAATGATCGGCACGGTGAAAATAAGCAAACCGCCCTCAAATGAAATGGCATGTAAAGTACGAAATATAACGCCTCGCTTTTCTCGCGACCCCGTAAAGACTTTATCAAGAAAATAATTAAAGACGAGGTTCCATAGCATGGCAGTTAAGGAAACCAGTACCATGGACCCAAAGAGAATAGAAACACTTTCTTCTGTAAAGAAATACAAAGCGAAAACGGAAAGCAACACAACCGTGGTTTCAAACAAGATTGCATGAAAAAGCCGCTCAAGAAAACTCATTTGTCATCCTTTACAAAGCAAAAGTGCGGTCAAATTCACCGCACTTTTCATCAACGTCTTATTAATTGGTTTTTAATTTATTCCAATATTTTTCGTAAATGTCCACTGCTTCTCCAACATCACCTTGCATAATGCCTTTTTCAATGTGTTCAGCAGATGGGAACAAGGTTGGGTTATTCGCCATTTCTGGTGAAAGTAACGCTTTCACACCTTCATTTGGCATAGAGAAGCCCATTTTTTCAACGACTAATTTTGCATTTTCAGGACGAAGTAAGAAGTCGATAAATTTATAAGCGCCCTCTGTATTTTTCGCACCTTTTGGAATCGCGTAGTTATCCATCCAGAAAATCGCGCCTTCTTTTGGATACACAAATTGGATACTTGGATTTTCTTTGTGGGCTAAATAAGCTGAACCATTCCATAACATACCGATAGAAGCTTCACCTTGAACAAACGGCACTTCTGGCGAATCAGAGTTAAAAGTCACCACATTTGGTAACAATTTCACTAAGCGATCATAAGCGGCTTTAATCTCTTCTTCATTCGTGGTGTTTGGTGATTTGCCATCCAAAATCAAGGCAATGTGGAACACTTCACGCGCATCACTGGTTAATAACACTTTGCCTTTGTATTCTGGATTCCATAAATCAGCCCAACTCGTAATTTTGCTTGGGTCAATATCATCCGCATTCACGCCGATACCAGTTAAGCCATAAACGTAAGGCAGAGAATATTTGTTATTTGGGTCAAATTCCTTGTTTAATAAATTTGCTGGAATTTGTTTAAAATTACTTAATTTGCTGTGATCAAGCTCTTGTAACATGCCTTCTTTCGCCATTTTATTGACGTAATAGCTTGATGGGAAAACTAAATCATAACCACTGCCGGTACTAGAGGTCAGCTTCAATTTAGCATACATTTCTTCATTACTTTCAAACGTAGAATAAATCACTTCAATGCCGGTTTCTTTGGTAAATTCCGCAACCAAATTAGATGGCACATAGTCAGTCCAGTTATAAACATAAAGTTTTTCAGCAGCGAATGCCGCAGAGGTTGCGACTAATGTGACGGCAGAAAGACAAAGTGATTTGATGTATTGAACAGCATTTTTTTTCAATTTATTGACCTCCTCAGGACAATCAAAATAAACCTAAGCAATCGTTTACTTGTGTAAACTCGAAGGAGTATAGCACCTTTTTTGCAAAAGGTTTGACATATTTTCCCATCAGGGTAAGATTTCGCCTATCTCTATTTTATGTTAATCAGTCATCAACTATGCTCGAATTTGCTCATCAAGAACACGTCAAATCTTATTATCTCGATAGTCGAAATCAAACCTTTGAACTACCGCCGCTCACTCAGCAAGAAGAAGCAGATGTTTGTGTCATCGGTGCGGGCTTTTTTGGTTTATCCGCCGCCCTTGAATTAGCGGAAAAAGGCAAAAAAGTGATTGTGCTAGAAGGTGCGAGAGTCGGATTCGGTGCATCAGGCAGAAGTGGCGGTCAAGCCATCAACGGTTTTGAAGAAGGTATTGATGAATATATTGCTCAAGTAGGCTTTGATAAAGCGAAGCAACTTTGGGATATGTCGTTAGAAGCCATTGATATTATTGATGAACGCATTGCGAAATATGGCATTCAATGTGATTGGAAAAAAGGCTATGCCACATTGGCGTTAAATGAACGTCGTATGGACGATCTCATTGAAATGGAAAAAGCCAGCCACGCGACTTTTGGCTATGACAAAATGCAACTTTGGGATAAAGCCAAACTTAAACAACATCTAGGTAGCGATATTTATGTAGGTGGCTTATACGATAGCAATTCTGGCCACTTACACCCATTAAATTATTGCTTAGGTTTAGCAAAAGCCTGCTTAGATTTGGGCGTGCAGATTTACGAACAATCTCCCGTTGTGGATTTAGTAGAAAAATCAGGCTGCATTGAAGTCAAAACCGATAAAAGTGCGGTCATTTCTCAAGACGTTATTTTAGCCACCAACGCTTATATTGATGCTCTACCGAAATCCATTCATCACGGCATTAATCGTAAAATTTTGCCAGTCGAAAGCTTTATTATCGCAACCGAACCCTTGGATCAGGCCACAGCGGATTCCGTGATCAACAATGGTATGTCTGTTTGCGATAATAATATCTTGCTTGATTACTATCGTTTGAGTGCGGATAACCGTTTGTTATTTGGCAGTGACTCGAGCTCAGAAAAAGACATGGTGCAGATTATGCGCCGCAATATGCTGCATGTTTTCCCTCAATTGGAAAACGTCAAAATTGACTATGGCTGGGCTGGACCGATTGATATGACACTCAACGCAAGCCCGCATTTTGGCCGTATCTCACCGCACATTTATTTTGCACAAGGCTATTCTGGACACGGTGTCGCTCTAACCGGGCTTGCAGGACGTATTATTGCAGAAGCAATCCTAGGCAATGACGAACGTTTGAAAATTTTTGAAGGGTTGAAAGTGCCTTCATTTTACGGTGGAAAATACCTCAAAAACTTAGCGACAAAGATAGGAGTACAATATTACAAGTTTTTGGACCGGTATAGATAAAAATGCCTATTTTTGTGTACCTTATGATAGTAAACAGCCTTAAAAGAATATCTATATTCACTTTTTGGAAAGTGAATAAGTTATTTTTATAACGATTAGAAATAGTAATGTGTAGATCAGTATATTATGAGATCAAATCATTAAAATTAGTTTGACTGATTAATAAATAGTCAATATAATGCACCTTCCTAAGAGAAGTACCTTTGTATAACTTACTGTATACGAAGGTTTTTTTATATCAATTTAATTTTTAGTTGAGAGTTTTTTTATGAACAACATTTTCAAAATTATCTGGAGTCATTCAGCGCAATTATTTGTGGTCACGTCTGAATTAGCAAAAGGGAAAGTCAAATCTGCTTCTTCATCAAAAAAAATTTCTAGCGTGACATCTTCTACTACTTCTAAAATTTCTTTATTAAGTGCCTCTATTTTACTGGGCTTGTTTACTACTAACGTAAATGCAGAGGTGGTTTTGAATAACTATAGCTACGGTAATTCAGCTACTGTTCAGAAGAACTCTGGAACTGAAACTGTGCCAGCTCCTAAAGCCACTGAAACCGGCATCGCAATTGGTAATAATGCAAATGCTTATGGCGATGGTAGCCTTATTAGCATAGATTTAATTGCAATTGGTAATAATGCGACAACATCAGAACATACCCAACGTGTAACAGTGTATAACTACCTTACTCCGGGTAATACAGATTGGCGAGCTATTACAGGTCGTTTAACTAATGTGACCTTAGATCCAAACCAGGTTTATTATTCACTAGGAGACACAAGTACCTGGGAAGCTACCGATCGTGCTGTGCCAGCTATGGCATTAGGTTATGAATCTTTTGCTCATGGCGGCTCGGTGGCAATTGGTGGTTATTCACATGCCGGCGAAAAAGTAGGTTCTGGAACGGGTGCTGGATTAAGTGTGGCTATTGGTGCTTATACTACTGCAACGGGTAGTGGCGCGGTAGCAATGGGCCCTGCAGCTTCTGCACAAGGAAATAACTCCTTCGCATTGATGCGCCAAGCTTCAGCAACCGGCATTAACTCTATGGCATTAGGTGCAGCCGCCTATGCATCAACAGATGGCGCCATTGCTATTGGTCGTCTTGCTACATCAACAGGTAAAAATTCTATTGCTATTGGTACTGGTGGTGAAGGCGCGACATCTCCATCTTACCGCGATAGAACAAAAGCAACCGAATCTACAGGTAGTAATACCATTGCTATGGGTCATAATGTAAAAGTTAAAGAAGAAGATTCCATCGGTATTGGGCGAGAAGCAAAAGCAAATCAAATAAACTCAGTGGCGTTAGGTGCTTTATCTGAAACCCGAGATGCAACTGCTGAGACCACAGGAACCGTGAATAACTTTACTTATGGCAACTTTCATGCTCAAGGCTCTACTGCAAATGGTGTGGTGAGTATTGGTAAAACTGGTGCAGAGCGTCAATTAATTCATGTAGCAGCAGGTAAGGTGTCTGCAGATAGTACTGATGCAATCAATGGTTCACAATTATTTGTCACCAATCGTGGTTTATCTTATTTAGGCGACACCTTAGTAACAAATATCTTAGGTGGTGATGCTGCTGTAGTTAAAAATGGTGACACACTTGGCACATTAACTATGAGCAATATCGGTGGTACAGGTAAAAATACGATTGATGATGCAATTAAAGCAGCGAAAACTGAAGTTAAAACTGAAAAACAAGCAACGTTAAAAACAGATACTGGCGCAAATGGCCAATCTATTTACACCATTGGTGCAACCAAAACAACCTTAACTGAAGGTACAAAAGTAAGTGTAACCGGTGGAGAAGAAGATGCAAATGGTATTATTAATTACACTGTAGGTATCGATAAGCCAACAAGTGATAAAATTGATAGCATTGGTACAGGCAATGTAGCTGCTGGCGATAGCAATACTGTCACAGGGGCAACAGTTCATCAATACATTGAAGATAACCCTATTACTTTTGTGGGTGAAGATAATGCAAACCCACTTAAGAAAAAATTAGGTGAAACGCTTAAATTCACCAGTGGCGACATCGATAGTGATTATAAAGGCTCCAATTTAAAAGTGAAATCAGACGGTACCAACATTGTTGTTGGCTTCAAAGAATCGCCAACCTTCAAAGATATCACTGCTGATAGTCTAAATATCGCCAATGGAGGCCCAACCATCAATAAAGATGGTATCAATATGAATGGTAAGAAAATTACTAATCTTGCTCCAGGTGAAGCAGATACAGATGCAGTGAATGTTTCACAATTAAAAGACAGTGTACAAAATGTTAACAACAGTTCACCATTTGAATATGCAAAAGGTGATGAACCGTTAGTAAAAGGTAAAGATGGTAAATTCTATCCAGCTAAAAATTTTGCTCAGTTAACTTATGATCCAGCTACGAATAGCTATAAAGATGCCAATAATACGCCTGTTACTCCAGTAGATAACAATGAAGTAGTGATTCGTGCTAAGGGAGATACTCCGCAACCTGTTACCAATGTGAAGAGCAACTTACCGGCTACTTATAATAAAGATGCGAATAATCCAACTACAACAGTACAAGCGACCCCATCTGCAGAAGGAGTGAAAAATATTGGTAATAATGCAGCAACTGTAAATGACATCTTAAATGCTGGTTGGAATTTACAAGAAAATGGTGGCGCAAAAGACTTCGTAAAAGCTTATGACACTGTGAACTTTGTTGATGGTGAAGGCACCAAAGCTAATGTGACTGTACGTGAAGATGGCACGATTGCAGATGTAACCTTTAATATTGATAAAGGGAATATTACCGTAGATCCAAACGGTACAGGTAAAGCTGAAGGTACACCGGAAGCAGATATCAAAGCGGCAGAAGAAAAAGTAAAAGAAGCTGAAGAAAAATTAGCGAATTTACCAAATAATGCTTCTGATGAAGATAAAGCAAAAGCGGCAAAAGATGTAGCTGATGCGAAAAAAGCAGTAGCGGGTATTAATAATAAAGTTGCCACTCTAGAGAATGTAGTAAATGCTATTAACAATGTAAGTTGGACTGCGACCTCAGGACAAAAAGGAACCGGTATCAGCACTGACGCCACTGAAGAAAAAGTGAAAGCAGGTGATACAGTTAAATTTAATGCGGGCGACAATCTGAAGATTGAACAAGCAGGTAAAGATTTTACTTATTCATTAAATCCTGAATTGAAAAATTTAACATCTGCAGAATTTGTTGCCACTGATCCTAAAGGTAATAAAATTACAACAGTGACTGATGGTAATGGCATAACGATTACCCCAGCAAAACCAGAAGAAGGTAAAGCTCCAGTATCACTAACCTCAAATGGTTTAAGCAATGGTAACAATAGTATCACTAATGTGAAAAGCAACTTACCTAATACTTACAATCAAGTATTAGATAAGGATGGCAATCCAATTAAAGATACAAATGGGAATCCTGTTACTACAACTGCTTCACAAGCCGCTCCATCAGCTGAAGATGTGAAAAATATGGGTGACAATGCTGCAACTGTAAATGACATCTTAAATGCTGGTTGGAATTTACAAGAAAACGGAGGTGCAAAAGACTTCGTAAAAGCTTACGATACCGTTAACTTTGTTAATGGCGAAGGCACTAAAGCTAATGTGACAGTCCGCGAAGATGGCAAAATTGCAGATGTGACCTTTAATATTGATAAAGGTAATATTACGATGAACCCAGATAATTCTGGCACAGTTCAAGGTACACCACAGTCTGAAAAAGACGCGGCAGAAAAAGCATTGAAAGCAGCTAAAGATACACTTGCTAACTTGCCAACAACTGCGCCTAAGTCAGTAAAAGATGCCGCAGAAAAAGCACTTCAAGACGCCCAAAAAGACGTAGATAACATTAATAACAGAGTGGCAACTGTTGAAAATGTAGCTTACGCAATTAACAATGCAGCTTGGAACGTTGATGCTGGAACGGTTGAAAACTCTAATGGAAAACTGGTTAAGGGTTCATCAGACAAGCCAACTAAAGTAAAAGCTGGTAACACAGTTAAGTTGAATGCAGGTAACAACATTGAAATTAAACGTAATGCTCATTCTATTGATATTGCTACTTCAGCTACGCCATCTTTCACCAATGTAAGTCTTGGTTCGGATGGAGCAAAAATTGGTAGCGATGGCCAGGGTAATGTCAGAGTGTCCAATGCACAGGGCGCACCAACACGTATTACTAATGTTGCTCCAGGTATCAATAATACGGATGCAGTAAATTACGGCCAGCTTCGTGGTGCGGTGAATAACATCAATAATCGTATCAATAAAGTGGACAAAGATTTACGCGCTGGTGTTGCCGGTGCAGCAGCAATCGCATTCATTCAACGTCCAAATGAAGCAGGCAAAAGCATTGTTTCTGTGGGAGCGGCAGGTTATCGTGGTGAATCAGCACTTGCTGTAGGCTATGCAAGAAATGCCGACAATAATAAGATTTCGATCAAGTTAGGGGTTGGCGTGAACTCTCGCAATGATGTGACTTACGGTGGTAGCGTAGGTTACCAGTGGTAATGTAATGATCGATTAATTTATAATTAAAAGCTCGGTATTACTGAATATCGAGCTTTTTTATTAATATTTTTTAAGGTTTAATGTCTCGCAAAATTGGATTTTGCATGGAAATCAGGGTTTCCGTTGATTGAATTTCATCAATCAACTGAATTTTGGTTGCAAGCACGGAATGTAATTCAGCAATCGTGTGTGTCATCACTTTAATAAAAATAGAATAATTCCCCGTGGTGTAATACGCCTCTACCACTTCATCAAAGGTTTCAAGCTTTTTAATCACTTTTTCGTAATCTTTTGCGCTTTTCAAAATAATGCCAATAAAGCAGCATACATCATAACCCAGTTTACGCTCATCAATAATCGCTTTTGTGCCTTCAATCAGACCAGACTGACGCATCTTCTCTACGCGAACATGAATCGTACCTGGGCTCACCCCAAAGTTTTTGGCCATTTCAGCATAAGGTGTACGAGCATCTTTAGTCAGTACACGGAGAATTTGTCGATCAAGTGTATCGATATTGTTCATAAAACACTCCTTATTAGATCTTTTCCAAAATACCTTCTTAATTTTTGATAATATTCAATGTTTAAAACAATGTAAAGAAATTACTTGAAATAATTTATAATTTTATTAAATAATACACAAAAAAACTTACCGGTTATTATAAAAAGAAGGATAAATATGAAAAAGACGTTTATTTTACAACAACAAGAAATCAGCTTTGTGAAGAACACCTTTACTCAAAACTTGATTGAACAACTTGGCATTATCGAAGTACAGGGTCCAATCCTTAGTGAAGTTGGTAACGGTATGCAAGATAACTTATCAGGCATTGAGAAAGCTGTTCAAGTAAACGTGAAATGTATCCCAAATGCGGTTTATGAAGTGGTTCACTCATTAGCTAAATGGAAACGCCATACTCTCGCACGTTTCCATTTCAAAGAAGGTGAAGGCTTATTTGTTCATATGAAAGCATTACGTCCAGATGAAGATTCATTGGATCAAACTCACTCTGTTTATGTGGACCAATGGGACTGGGAAAAAGTCATTCCTGAAGGTCGTCGTAACTTTGCTTATTTAAAAGAAACGGTACGTTCTATCTATCGTGCAATCCGTTTAACTGAATTAGCCGTAGAAGCACGCTTTGACATTCCATCAAGCTTGCCAAAAGAAATCACTTTCGTACATAGTGAAGATTTAGTGAAACGCTACCCAGATCTTTCAAGCAAAGAGCGTGAAAATGCGATTTGTAAAGAATATGGCGCCGTGTTCTTAATCGGTATCGGTGGCAAATTATCAGATGGTAAACCACATGATGGCCGTGCACCAGACTACGATGACTGGACAACAGAATCTGAAAACGGCTACAAAGGTCTAAACGGTGATATTTTGGTGTGGAACGCTGAGTTAGGTAAAGCGTTTGAGCTTTCTTCAATGGGTATTCGTGTAGATGAATCCGCATTGCGTTTACAAGTTGGTTTAACCGGCGATGAAGATCGCTTAAAAATGGATTGGCACCAAGATTTATTAAACGGCAAATTACCTCTCACCATCGGTGGTGGTATCGGTCAATCTCGTTTAGCCATGCTTTTACTTCACAAAAAACACATTGGTGAAGTGCAATCAAGCGTATGGCCAAAAGAGATGTCAGAACAATATCAACATATTCTTTAATCGAACGAGAAAATAAAAAAGTGCGATGAAATTTCACCGCACTTTTGTTTTTGGAAGATTAATTAATCTTGCAATGCACCGCTGTTAAACATTGGCAATCCCATGGTTTTTAAGCTGTCACGATAAATACCCAGCAAGTCTTTCTCCGTAATTTTTTGTAACTGATCTAACGGTTTATCTAACGCAGCGACTGTTTCAATCACAAGACCTTGTGGACCGGATTCTTGCGTCGCAATTTCAAATAACGCTTGTCCACGACGAACGTGGCTGCCCGAGCTAATCAATACGGCATGTTTGATTTTATGTTTCGCTAAAGAATAACGAGAGAAAAGCGCATTTTCGACTGTTGAGCGTGCATAGTTATCCGAATAAATACGGCTTGCATCAACGCCTTTCTCAATTAACCATTGTTTCATCAAATCCCCTTCGGTTTTATTGTTTTGCGGTACACCACCTGTCACAATAATTAACGCATCTGGATTTTGATTCGCAATTTCTAGAGTTTTCTCTAAACGTTGCACCAAAATATCATGCATGCTGCCATCTGGGTTTAACGCATAGCCCAATGTAATAATTGCAGATTGTGCAGGTAACTTGGTTTCGAGTTTATCGGTAATTGGCTGATTAGCCGCTTTATCAATCACGGCAAAGACTTTTTCTAATTTGCTCGCACTTTCTGGTGAAAGTTGTTTTAAGCGTTCTAAATGTTTAGTAGTTTCTGCTTGATTGCCTTTAAAACGATTCCATGCCGCCAAGTAAGTGTGGGCTTTCACATCATCTGGCGCCACATCAAGCACTTTTTGGTAAAGCTCAATGGCTTTATCTGTATTACCGTTATAAATATTGGCATTCGCTGCGCCAAACAAAAAATCCACACGATAAGGCTCAAGCTTATACGCTTCCAATAAAAGATCCGCAATACGCTCCATATTAGAAGGAAGTTTCGCCGTAAAACCTGCATTTGACACACGAGCCGGCGAGTTTTGGATTTTCACTGCTTGTTCAAGCAACTCATCCACAACCTGTCTTTGAGTAAGAAGTTGTTGGTAATTTAATTGAGGCTCAAGCACTTTCACTTCTGCCGTGCTGGCAAAGCTGTTGACCGCAAGGGATGAAAGCACAGCAAGTAAGGAAACTTTGAAGATTTTTTGCATAATTAATTCTCCATATTGGATTGAATAACCAAAAGAGCGGTCACTTTTTTATCAGTTTCCGCTCTTTTCACTAAGCTTGATTCATCGACATACACAATAACGTCAATGGATGGATACAAGTCACATTAGATGACATATCGATCTGCCATTTACAAGTTTGGCATTCAGAGATTACATAATCAAATCCACCAGCATTGATATTATCGAATAAGTTTTTACCGATAGATTGGGAAACTTCGTAGTTTTCTTCTTTAAAACCATATGTTCCCGCGATACCACAACATTGTGATGGCAACATCACCACTTCTAAACCTGGAATTTGTTTTAACACTTCCAAGGTATACGGTGCCCAACCCGCTTTATCCACGTGACATGCGGTATGATAAGCCACACGCAATTTCAATGGTTTAAGCGGTAAGGTTTTGCCTTCTTTAAAGAGTTGATATAAGAATGGTGTCACCATGTGAATATGCGGACGAACCTTGGCATTGTCGATACCTAAAATATGATGATATTCATCACGTAAATTTAAGGCACAACTTGATGCTTCACTGATCACATCCAAGCCATTTTCATCCACCATTTTGCTGATGTAATCAGTGTTAAATTGCGCTATTTTTTTCGCACGTTCTGGGAATTGGTTCACGCTCAATGGCAAGCCACAGCATTTTTCCTTTTCCAATAACACCACACCAATGTCCATGGCATTGAATACTTGAATAAATTCTTTGCCCAATTGTGGGTTATTGTAGTTCACATAACAGCCATGATAATACGCCACTTTACGTTCGAATTTTTGTTGGTTTTCCAACATTTTTTTCATATACCAGCTACGGAACGTACCAAAAGAATATTTTGGTAAGGTACGATGACGACTGATTTTTAACGCTTTTTCCAACACAAACTTCGTTGCTTTCAAACCGGTGATGGTATTCACAATCGGCGCAAGTGGTGTATTAAGTGAACCCATAATATCGGTGTTACTTAAAATCGCATCACGTAATTTTTGCACTGCCGGTTTGTGTTGTTGAGCGAGGTATTTGTTTCTTGCGCGAACAATAATGTCACCGATTTTTACATCAGATGGACACGCAATTTCACAACGTTTACAGTTAGTGCAGTATTTCAATGCTTCACCATAAAGCTCGGCTGATTTTAAGCGTAAACGCTCACCATCCGGCCCCGATTGTTTTGGACCTGGGTAGTTTGGATTTTGACGAGAAACCGGACATACCGCTGTACACGCCGTACATTTAATACAACTTTCAAAACTCTCATCAAAGGCATGATGATGTTGTGGTGCATTAAGGGATTGTTTTGCATTTTCAATTAATTGTTGAATGTTCATAACGCCTCCTTAATGTGTGTTGTGAAGAATTTCATCCGCAACAGTAAGCGCTGTTACCACTGCCACGCCAGAACCACAACCAAGCTCTAACGCATTGAAACCACCAATCACATTACCCACCGCATATAAATTCGTTAAAAATTGACCGCTCTTTTGCACTTGGCATTGCGCGTTAATCGCCACACCTGCA
>JAWHBY010000027.1:0-22929 GCA_032568935.1 Parahaemophilus parainfluenzae | reverse complement strand
ACTAGTAATTAAATATTTAGTCAGGAAATGTATATTAAAATTTTATTTTGGGAATGTAATGTAAAGAAATGTAAATTTTGGTAAATTAGATTTTATTGGTGGCTAATTGATCTATAATGCCCCTCGCGAATAATGATGAGTTATTTGTAGTTTAACAAATTTTAGCAATATTTTTATGATTTTAATTTTATAAGGATGAATTAAATGAACAAGATTTTTAAGGTAATTTGGTGTAGTTCTAGCCAAGTATGGGTCGCTGTATCTGAATTATCAAAAGTAAAACCGGTATCTTCAGTTTCTAGCGTGAAGAAAACCTCTTCAGCAGTTTCAACGTTATTAAAAACAACCGCACTTGCGATACCATTTGCGTTATCGCCACTTGCTGCGCATGCATATGTAGCAATTGGTGGAACCGCCTCTAACAATAATGGTTCATGGTTTTCTGAAAATGGCGCAAATGCGACTCCTAAACAAGGAGCGGATTTGACTTGGGCATATGATTATAAAAACCCAGGTAATAAGTCTTATAGAAATGCAAACGGTTTGAGTAATAAAGCAACTTCATATGCAGATGAAGGGTGGACAGCATATGGCGTAGCTATTGGTAATAAAAGTAATGCGTTAGATAGTTCAGGTTCATCTAATGGTATATCAATCGGTGATTATTCAGATGCATCAGGTGGATTAGCAACATCTATTGGTGCATTTTCTCATGCAACCAATACAGGTTCTACCGCTATTGGTACTGCTGCTCGAGCTGATGGTTTTAACTCTTTAGCTATGATGCGTCAATCTGCCGCAATTGGTGAATATTCAGCAGCAATCGGTTCTGTTTCTTATGCAAAAGGAAATGCAAGTTTTGCGTTTGGTGCATCTGCAACAGCAAATGGTGACCAATCAATTGCCATTGGTAATACTGCGCCACAAACACTTGATGGTGTTCCTGGAGCACGCGGTGAAGCTAAGAGAACAAAATATGATGGGTTGAATAACACTCAGACAAATGGTGATCGTTCGGTAGCTATTGGTACTGGTGCGAAAACAAATGGTGATGATTCCTTTGCGTTTGGTTCTGGAGCAAAAACAGGTTCTTATTATAAAGGAAGAGATGATTATTTAGGTGAGGATGTTTCTCGTACAGCTGATGCAGCAAATAAAGCTATTGCCTTTGGTACAACTGCTACAGCAACAGGTAATTCATCTATCGCATTTGGTGCAAACGCCTTAGGTTGGGAAACTAATTCAATTGCATTTGGTGTTGAAGCTAAAGCGCGTAAAACAGATGCAATTGCGTTTGGTAGTCATGCTAATGCAAGTAAAGAGAATTCAATCGCATTTGGTAGCAATGCTCAAGCTTTACATGAAAATGTAATCACTATCGGTAAGGATTCTAAAGCAACTAAAAAAGGTGCAATGACTATCGGTGAAAGCGCACAATCTAATGCAAATAACTCATTGGCTTTAGGTAATGGCACCATTATCAATCAAGAAGACATCAAAAATAAAAATGCAAAATATACGAATGATGGCTTTGAGATTGAAAATGGTGTAGTTGCGATTGCAAATAAAGGTAAAGAGCGTCGTTTAGTGAATCTTGCTGCAGGTCGTGAAGATACTGATGCGGTAAATGTTAAACAATTATCTGAAGTAAATGATAATCTTGCGAAATCTATCGCTGGACCAAATTACAATGGTTATACCGTTGATGGTAATGGTCGATACACCTATAAAGCGCCTGATTTTGAAATTAAGAATCAAACCCTTCATAATGTAAAAGAAGCGGTTGAATTGGCACAAACAAACTATGTAAGTGTTAAATCAACAATTGATCCAAAAACTGCAGGTAGTAACTACGATAATAAAGGTGCACAAGGTGCAGGTTCTATTGCATTAGGTGAATCAACAGGAACAAACGCTGCTGCTGTAGATTCAGTTGCTATCGGTCATAATACGAAAGTAAATGGCAACAATACCGTTGCAATTGGTGCAAATATTACCGCTGCGACAAATGGTTCAGTGATCTTGGGTGATAGCTCTAAAGCTGATGGTTCGCATGCAACTGAAACAGTAGCAAGTAAAGCTATTGATGGTCACACCTATAATTTTGCTGGTAAAGCAAAAGACGCAGGTCGTTTTGTAAGCGTTGGTGAAAAAGGCAACGAGCGTCAAATTAAAAATGTAGCTGCAGGTCATGTAGAAGCTGATTCAACAGATGCGATTAATGGTTCTCAATTATATGCCGTAGCATCACGCGTTGAGCAAGGTTGGAAAATTACAGCAGCGAAAACAGGTACCGGTGAAGTAAGCGGTAATGCTGAGAAAAAAGTTGCAATGGGTGATACCGTTACATTGACAGCTGGAGACAACATTAAGATTACTCAAAATGAGAAAAACTTAACTGTTGCGACAAAAGAAAATGTCACTTTCACGAATGTCACTACTGGAAGTACATCTTTAGATGATAAAGGCTTAACTATTAAAAATGGTCCAAGCGTAACTAAAGATGGCATTAATGCAGGGAATAAGAAAATTACTAATGTATCAAACGGTACAATTTCTGCAGACAGTAAAGATGCCGTAAATGGTTCACAGCTTCATGCAACTAACCAAAATGTGACTAACAATGCGAATAATATCGCAAATAATGCACAAAACATTACTAAAAATGCGCAAAATATCACCAAGAATGCAGAGAATATTGCTAAAGGTTTAAACTTTAAAGGTGATAATGCTGATGTAACAGTAAATCGTCAATTAGGCGAAACATTGAATGTCACAGGTGGTGCAGATAAAGAGCAATTAACTGATAATAACATTGGTGTTATTGGTGAGAAAAATTCAAGTGCTGCTACAGGTGGTTTAGCAATTAAATTAGCAAAAGATCTTAAAGGTTTAAACAGTGTTGAAACCAAACAGATTAAACTTGGCGATAACAATAGTAATACCACAATTAAATACGAGGGAGATCGTATTAAATATGGTGATAAAACTGTTGCTAATTTAGATGATGAAAAACATATTACTAACACTACTTATGCAGTAGGTAACGATGGTAATGTAAGTTTAACTTACACAGATGGTAAAGGTAATGTTGTTAATGGTATGACAGCAACGATTACTGGTGTGGCTAAAAATGATCTTTCTAACATCAATAATGATGGCAAAAAAGTGATTACTGGTTTAGGAACCATCGTTGAAGCCGCTGATAGTTCTGTTACTGTAACGAATACAACTGATGCTGTAGGTCGTACTACATATAAAGTAAAAGCGAATGTACCGGGAGCTGATGCATTTAATATTAAATACAAAGCAAATGGTGCAAATGAGCAAACTGTCACATTAAATAAAGGTTTAGATTTCACTGATGGTAACTTCACCACTGCATCAGTAGCTGAAAATGGTGTGGTCAAGTATGATGTGAAGACTGGTAATATCACAAATGGTGTAGATGGTAAAACTGGTGTCAATGGTAATGATGGCTTAGCAACTGTGAAAACTGTTGTTGAAGCAATCAATAACAGTGGTTGGTTAGCAAATGCAACTAAATCAACAGGTGAACTTGATGGCACATCAACCGCAACTAAAGTGAAACCGGGTGCAGTTGTAAACTTTGATGCTGGTAAAAACTTAACCGTTAAACAACAAATTAATGGTGATAACCATACTTATACTTATTCATTAAGCAAAGACATTGAAGTTGAAAATGTTGTTGTTACCGGTAAAGATGGTAAAGACGGCAAAATCGGCTTAAATGGTAAAGATGGTACTAATGGTAAAAATGGTACAAACCGCGTAGATATCCAAGTCGAGAAAGGTGTCGATGGTGTTGAAGGTAAAAATGGTGCAGATGGCATCTCTCGTGTTGTTTACGAAGATGGCAAAGGCAAACATACTGTTGCAACCATGGAAGACGGCTTGAAATTTAAAGGTGATGACAGCACAGTTATTGCTAAGAAATTAAATGAGCAGTTAGATATTATTGGTGGCGCAGATAAGACTAAATTGACAGAAAACAACATTGGCGTGAATAGCAAAGATGGTAAGTTAAATGTTCAATTATCTAAAGATATCAATTTAACTGATGCTGGTTCAATTAAGTTTGGCGATAATAACTTAAGCATTAACAAAGATGGTTTAACAATCACCAATGGTCCAAGTGTGACTAAAGAGGGTATTAATGCAGGTAATAAAGCAATCACAAATGTGAAAGCGGGTACAAATAATACCGATGCTGTGAATGTTAGCCAATTAAATGAAGTGAAAGCAGCTGAACGTCATATTAAACCAGGTGAGTATGCAGTAGATAACAGCGGCAACGTAACCATGACTTATTTAGATGGTAATGGCCAAGATGTTACAAATGAAAAAGCGGTTATCACAGGCGTGGCTAAAAATGACTTAAGTAATATCACTAACGATGGTAAAAAAGTGATTACTGGCTTAGGTACTGTAGTTAAGCAAGGCGATAATGTTACAGTTACCGAGGAAACAGATTCTACTACAGGTCAAAAAACCTATACTGTTAGCACCTCTAAACAAAACTTAGGTGATGCAGAATTAGCATATAAATCTAATGGTGATGCTACAACTAAGAAAAAAGTTAAAGTATCAGAAGGTTTAGATTTCACAAACGGTAACTTCACTACAGCATCAGTGGATGAAAATGGTGTGGTTAAATACGATGTAAACGTTGGTGAGATCGAAAACGGTGCAAATGGTAAAGATGGCAAACCTGGCGTTAAAGGTAATGATGGCTTAGCAACCGTGAAAACTGTCGTTGAAGCAATCAATAACAGTGGTTGGTTAGCGAATGCAACTAAATCAACAGGTGAAATTGAAGGTACATCAACCGCAACTAAAGTGAAACCGGGCGCAGTTGTAAACTTTGACGCAGGTAAAAACTTAAAAGTTAAACAAACGCTTAATGGTGATGATCATACTTATACCTATTCCTTAGATAGCAACTTAACTAACTTAGATAAAGTTGTTGTTAATGGTAAAGATGGTGCTAATGGTAAAGATGGTGTAACTATCACTGGTCCAAATGGTGCTAAAGGTGAAGATGGTAAAGTCGGAATCACTGGCAAAGATGGTAAAGACGCTGTATCTATTGCAGGTAAAGATGGCGTTGGTCACATCGGTTTAACTGGTCCTAAAGGCGCAGATGGTAGCGACGGTAAATCTGTTGATATCTCAACAAATGATGGTACACAAACTTTAGTGAACCAAGAGCCAGGTACAGATAAATCACAACGTATTGTTTACACACCGAAAGATAAAGACGGTAATCCAATTAAAGGCAAAGACGGCAAAGATATTGTTCGTGAAGTTGCAACAATGGATGATGGTTTGAAATTCGCAGGAGATGATGGTCAAACAGATGACTCTAAAGTAATTGCGAAAAAACTTAACCAAAAAGTTGATATTGTAGGTGGTGCAGATAAAACTAAATTGACAGAAAACAACATTGGCGTGAATAACAAAGATGGTAAGTTAAATGTTCAATTGTCTAAAGATATCAATTTAACTGATGCTGGTTCAATTAAGTTTGGCGATGATTTAACAATTAACAATAATGGCTTAACTATTAAAGATGGTCCAAGTATAACTAAGACTGGTATCGATGGTGGTAATAAGCAAATTAAAAATGTTGCTGAAGGCACAGAAGATAATGATGCTGTGACTGTTAAACAGTTAAAAGATTCAAAAACAGCACTTGTAAATGGTAAAAACACAACTGTAACAGGCACTGGTACAAAAGCAGATCCATATAAAGTGAATGTTGAAGGCGCATTGAAAGATATCACTTCAATCACGAACAAAGATGGTAACGGTAAAGTTGAATTTGCAGCTGATCAAGTTGTTAATGTCGCAGGTGATAATCCAATCAAATTGGATGCGAAAACAGGTGATATTACAGGC
Source organism: Parahaemophilus parainfluenzae (assembly GCA_032568935.1). GTDB lineage: Bacteria > Pseudomonadota > Gammaproteobacteria > Enterobacterales > Pasteurellaceae > Haemophilus_D > Haemophilus_D parainfluenzae_AE. The sequence goes on along the minus strand of JAWHBY010000027.1, from coordinate 17,007 downwards.
TTAACTAATAAAGATCTGAATGGTCCAACTTATGCGAAAGCTGGCCGTGCTGCAACAGAAGAGCAATTAGAGGCTAAAGGCACCCAAATTACCAATAATTTAACCGCAAAAGGTTTAAATTTTGGTGCACAATCGGGTGATGTTATTCACAAAGATTTAGGTGAGAAACTTGATATTGTGGGTGAAGGCACTAAAGCAGATGATCGTTATGATGCAACTAACATCAAAACCATGACTAAAGATGGCAAAGTTGTTATTGGTTTAGCTAAAGATCTTACTGCAGATAAAGTGACAGTCGGTCAAAAAGGCGAACCTGGTAAAGATGGTGTTGATGGACAAATTGGTGTGAACGGTAAAGACGGTTCTGCAGTTGTACTCAACGGTAAAGATGGTTCTATTGGCTTAAATGGTGAAAACGGTAAAAACGGCGTTTCTATCAAAGGCGATCAAGGCCCTGCAGGTGTTGATGGTAAAGCTGGTGAAACCAAAAACCGTATCGTTTACGAATATAAAGATCCAAACGATCCAAATAAAACTATCAAAGAAGATGTTGCAACACTTAATGATGGCTTGAAATTTAAAGGCGATAAAGGTGACTCTATTGCGAAGAAACTTAATGAAGAGCTAGAAATTTTAGGTAAGTTAGATCCAAATGCAGACGTGACAGATAAAAACTTACGTGTTGACAATGATGCAGGCAAGTTAGTTCTGAAAATGGCTAAACAGCTACAAGACTTAACCAGTGCAACGTTCATTGATGAAACAACAGGTAATAAATCTGTTATCGATGGTAATGGCTTAACTGTTAAACCAAAAGATGCAGATAACACTAAAACGGTTAGTGTCACTGATAAGGGCTTAAATAACGGTGGAAACCAAATCGTTAATGTTGATAGTGGCTTGAAAGACGCAACAGGAAATAAAGTTGCCTTGGAAGATGCTACTGGAAACACTTTAAATAATGCAGTTAATGTTGGTGATTTGAAAGATACTATTGGTAATATTACTAATAATGGCTTTGGTTTAACTGACGAAAATGGTAATGATGTTAAAGCTAAACTTGGTGAAACTGTAACGGTTAAAGGCGACGGTAGTGTAACCACTAAAGTTATCACAGACAAAGACGGTAAAGCGAAATTACAAGTTGGGTTAAACAAAGATGTAACCATTGGTAATGAAAATGAACCAGGTACTATCACTGTTAAAGGTGAAAATGGTAAAGATGGTATCTCTATCAATGGTAAAGATGGCTCTATCGGCCTGAAAGGTGAGGATGGTAAAGACGGCATTGCCTTAAATGGTAAAGACGGTACTATCGGCATCAACGGTAAAGATGGTTCTAACGGTAAAATCACTGTTGCACAAGGCCAAGCCGGTCTTGATGGTAACGATGGTAAAGACGGTAAAACTAAGACCCGTATCGTTTACGAAAAACCAAATGGTGATAAGGAAGAAGTGGCAACACTTAACGATGGCTTGAAGTTTACAGGCAATAATGAAGTCGTTAATAGCCATAAATTAAATTCTTTAGTCACTATTAAAGGTGAAGGCGTTGACAAAGCTGCATCTGAAGCATTTAAATCAGCAGCAGGTAATGTCAATGTTAAAGCTGATGGTGAGGGTACCCTAGAAGTTCAACTTGCTAAAGACTTGAAGAATATTGATTCTATCTCAAATAAAGATGGTCAAAAAATCGAGTTTAAAGATGGTGGAACAACAATCTCTGGTGGTAATGTAAGCGTTGATGGTAACAAAATTACCGATGTCAAAGCTGGTGAAGATGACACTGATGCTGTGAATGTTAAACAGTTGAAAGACGGTATTGCTCAAGCTACAACGAAAGTAGCAGCTGGCAAAAATGTTAATGTGACATCTGATAAGAATCCAGATGGTAGCACAACTTACACAGTTGCAACTAAAGATGATGTTGACTTTACTTCTGTAACCACAGGTAAAACCACAATGAATGATGGTGGAATCACTATCAAAGCTACCGAAGGTGGTAAAACTAACGTTACCTTAACCAATAAAGGTTTAGATAACGGCGGTAATAAAGTAGTGAATGTTGCAGAAGGTAAAAATGATACTGATGCTGTAAATGTTAAACAATTGAAAGCTGCGAAAACAGAAGTTGAAGCAGGTGACAATGTTGTTGTAACAAGTACTAAAGGTTCAAATGGTCAAACTATCTACAAAGTAAATGCTACTGATAATTCGGCTCACGTTGATGGTTCTGATGCAATAACCGTAACCAAAGCACCAACTACACGTAAAAATGGCACAACGACTGTGACAGATTACAAAGTAGATCTTTCAAATAAAACGAAAGATGATATTAATAAAGGTGTAGATGCACACGACACAGTAAATAACAAAGGTTTAACCTTCAATGCAGATAAAGGTACAACTGGCGTTAAGAAACTGGGCTCTCAAGTGGCTGTAAACGGTGATAATAAAAACATCGAAACAGTTGCTGATGCAAATGGTGTGAAAGTGAAACTGAAAGATGATATTTCTGTAAACACTGTTACAGCGAAAACCATCAAAGCGGGTGACACAACGATCAATGATAATGGCTTAACCATTAACAATGGCCCAAGTGTGACTAAAGATGGCATCAATGCTGGTGGTTCTCGTATTACCAATGTAGCGCCAGGTAGAGATGGTACTGATGCAGTGAATGTGAATCAGCTCAAGAAAGCAACAAATGAAATTCACAATAGCCTAAACAAAATGGATAAACGCCGTAAAGCAGGTACTGCTTCTGCATTAGCTACAGCTGGCTTAATGCAGGCATACCGTGAAGGTCAATCTTCAGTGACTGCTGGTGTAGGACAATACCAAAATCAAAGTGCAGTAGCTGTAGGTTACTCTCGCTTATCTGATAATGGTAAGTACGGTGTGAAAGTATCCTTTACAACCAATACTCAAGGTGAAGTAGGCGGAACTGCAAGTGCGGGTTACTTCTGGTAATCTTCTCATTGGTATCGAAACCATTTAAATCATAAATCAAAGACCGGTTTTAGTGATAAAGCCGGTCTTTTTTATTGCTTGTAGAAAATATGATTTTTGTCATGGATTTTTATTTTGATTTCAAGGAGAATACAGCCTATATGTTCCAACAATTTTGACCGCTCTTTGAGGAGACAATATGTATTACGGTATTGATATCGGTGGCACAAAGATTGAATTAGCTGCTTTTAATGCAAAATTAGAAAAGCTTTATACCGAGCGCGTGCCAACGCCACAAACAGATTATCAAGATTGGTTACAGGCGATCAAAACGCTAGTAGAACGTGCTGATACCCACTTTGGTGAAAAAGGCACAGTAGGTTTAGGTTTGCCTGGATTTGTTAATTTAACAACCGGGCTTGCTGAAGTGACGAATATTCGTGTTGCAGATAATAAGCCGATTTTAGCCGATCTTGAACGCGTTTTAGGTCGTGAAGTACGGGCGGAAAATGATGCAAATTGCTTTGCGCTCTCGGAAGCTTGTGATGAGGAAAATACTCAATATCCTTCTGTATTAGGGCTTATTTTGGGGACAGGCTTTGGTGGTGGTTTTGTAATTAATGGCAAAATTCACTCAGGACAAGTCGGGATGGCAGGGGAGTTAGGCCACCTTCAATTAAATTATCATGCCTTAAAGTTATTAGGCTGGGATAAAGCGCCAATTTACCAATGTGGTTGTGGCAATCAGGCTTGTTTAGATACGTATATTTCCGGTCGCGGCTTTGAAATGTTGTACCGTGATTTAAAAGGGGAAGAGTTATCAGCCAAAGAGATTATCGATCGCTTTTATGCGAAAGAGGAAAGTGCGGTTGATTTTGTTCGTATTTTTGTTGAATTAGCGGCTATTTCTATCGGCAACATTATCACTGCATTTGATCCGCATATGATAGTGCTCGGTGGTGGTTTATCGAATTTTGATTATCTTTATGAAGCGTTACCAAAAGCATTGCCTGCTCATTTAATGCGTAGTGCAAAAGTGCCACCAATCAAAAAAGCAAAACATGGTGATTCCGGTGGTGTTCGTGGAGCAGCCGCGTTATTTTTAAACTGTGAATAGATTTAATTTAAAAATATAGTGAAAATTTGAATAAATTTTATATTATAGGATAAGAATCCAGTTTTTCTTTAAGAAAACTGGATTTTTTCTTTTGTCTCTCTACAATCAGAATATTGATTTTTTAGTGAGGTTTTTATGCTGACAGAATTTGGGAACTGGATTGAACAAGGATTGACATGGGTTATCGAACATTTTGATGAACCATTATGGAATATCACCATTGTTATTTTATTAGGTGTAGGTCTATTTTTTACCATTACTACAGGGTTAGTGCAGTTACGTCTTTTCCCTACAAGTATACGTGAAATGTGGTTTGGACGTGCAGCAGAGGGAAATTCTTTAACGCCATTCCAAGCGTTTGCAACTGGGCTCGCCAGTCGAGTTGGCGTAGGTAATATCAGTGGTGTGGCGACAGCCATTGCACTTGGTGGCGAAGGTGCGGTGTTTTGGATGTGGGTAACGGCATTTATTGGGATGTCGAGTGCTTTTGCAGAATCAACTTTAGCACAGGTATTCAAAATTCAAGATAAAGATGGCTCTTTCCGTGGTGGCCCAGCCTACTATATTACACAAGGTTTAAAATCTCGTTGGCTAGCAGTAGCGTTTGCCCTATCATTAATTTTTACCTTTGGTTTTGCATTTAATTCAGTACAAGCAAACTCAATTGTGGAAGCGACCAAAAATGCTTGGAATTGGAAAGGTGAATATGTTGGTCTTGTTTTAGTGATATTGACCGCCACCATTATTTTCGGTGGCGTAAAACGTATTGCGACCATTTCTAGTAGCGTAGTACCGATGATGGCACTCTTTTATCTAATTATGGCGGTAATTATCTTAGGCATGCATATTGATATGATCCCAACGGTGATAGCTAATATTTACAAAAGTGCTTTTACTTTCCAATCAGCCGCTGGTGGTATGTTTGGTGCTTTAGTCTCCAAAGCCATGATGATGGGGATTAAACGTGGATTATTCTCTAATGAAGCGGGGATGGGGTCTGCACCAAATGCCGCAGCAGCTGCTCACGTAAAACATCCGGTTAGCCAAGGCTTAGTACAAATGCTCGGTGTGTTTGTAGATACGATGATCGTCTGTACTTGTACGGCAGTGATTATCCTGCTTTCTGATAACTATGGTAGTGAAACACTGAAAAGTATTTCCTTAACACAAAATGCATTGCGTTATCATGTCGGGGAGTTCGGTGTACACTTCTTAGCTTTCATTTTATTGCTTTTCGCTTATTCCTCTATTATCGGTAACTATGCTTACGCAGAAAGTAACATTCGCTTTATTAAAAATAAACCTTGGTTTGTATGGGCATTCCGTTTATCGGTATTATTCTTCGTTTATTTCGGTTCGGTAAAATCAGGTAATGTGGTCTGGAATTTTGCGGACACTGTGATGGCTGTGATGGCAATTATTAACCTAGTCGCGATCGTTTTACTTTCCCCGATTGTGTGGAAGCTAATGAAAGATTATCAACGTCAATTAAAAGAGGGGAAAGAGCCTGAATTTAAAATTGACCTTTATCCAGAAATTAAGAAGCGAGTATTAGAGCATCGAATTTGGAAATAAGTGCTCAATGAAATATGAAAGGCGGGGAATTCCCGCCTTTATTTTTAGATTTAAAATCTGCCTATAAAATTGACCGCACTTATAACAATCCACCTTGACCTAATGCTGGGTCAGTTTCACGTGCTTTTAATGCATCTTCAACGGTTAAGCCCAATGCTTTTGCAACACCATCGCCATATGCTGGCTCACACCAGTAGCAGTTACGGATATGACGGTATTTGATGAACTCAGGTGCATCACCCATTGCAGCCGCAGTATTGTTGAATAATGCTTGTTTTTGCTCTGGATTCATTAAGTTAAATAATGCACGTGGTTGGCTGAAGTAGTCGTTATCATCGTTCCGATAATCCCAGTGTGCTGCATCACCATTAATGCGAAGTGGTGGTTCAGCAAAGTCTGGTTGTTGTTGCCATTGGCTGAAGCTGTTTGGCTCGTAGTGCGGTAGGCTGCCATAGTTACCATCTACACGACCTTGTCCATCACGTTGGTTGCTATGAACAGGGCAACGTGGACGGTTTACTGGAATTTGACGATAGTTCACACCTAAACGATAACGTTGCGCATCTGCATAGTTGAATAAACGAGCTTGTAACATTTTATCTGGGCTTGCACCGATACCTGGAACTAAATTGCTTGGTGCAAATGCAGATTGCTCTACGTCAGCAAAGAAGTTTTCAGGATTACGGTTAAGCTCAAACTCTCCTGCCTCAATTAACGGATAATCTTTTTTCGGCCACACTTTAGTTAAATCGAATGGATGATAAGGTACTTTTTCTGCATCCGCTTCAGGCATAATTTGTACATATAATGTCCATTTAGGAAAATCGCCACGTTCAATTGCTTCATATAAATCACGTTGGTGGCTTTCACGATCATTTGCAATGACAGCTGCTGCTTCTGCATCTGTTAAGTTTTTAATACCTTGTTGGGTGCGGAAGTGGAATTTTACCCAGAAACGCTCACCTGCTTCATTCCAAAAACTGTAAGTGTGTGAACCAAATCCATGCATATGGCGATAGCTTGCTGGAATACCACGATCACTCATAACAATGGTTACTTGGTGCAATGCTTCAGGTAATAATGTCCAAAAATCCCAGTTGTTAGTGGCTGAACGCATATTGGTACGTGGATCGCGTTTTACTGCTTTGTTTAAATCTGGGAATTTACGAGGATCACGTAAGAAGAATACCGGTGTGTTGTTACCCACTAAGTCCCAGTTACCTTCCTCAGTATAAAATTTTAATGCGAAACCACGAATATCACGTTCAGCATCAGCTGCACCACGTTCACCCGCAACAGTGGTAAAGCGTGCGAACATTTCTGTTTTCTTGCCTACTTCGCTGAAAATTTTTGCACGAGTATATTTAGTAATGTCGTGTGTGACAGTAAAGGTACCAAATGCACCGGAGCCTTTAGCGTGCATACGACGCTCAGGAATAACCTCACGTACGAAATCAGCTAATTTTTCATTAAGCCATAAATCTTGAGAAAGTAATGGACCGCGAGGACCGGCAGTCAAACTGTTTTGGTTATCAGCTACCGGTGCGCCATTGCCCATAGTCAAGTTTGTAGTAGATAAATGCGAAAAAGGGCATTTTGAACTCATAGTTAACTCCTTGTATGAATAAATAGAGGGATAAATTTCGTAAATATCATACAAAAAGGTTTTGGCGATTAAAATCTATTAAATTAATCAATGTAATCTATTGTTGTGGGGTTGATTTGAGTTTTGTGTAAAATTTAATGAAAGACTGTTGTATTCACTTTAAATTACACAAAAATACTATTCTAAATGAAACAATTGCTCCCATTCATACCTAATAATTATTTTATTAGCTATGAACAAAATTTTTAGTATTTAGCTGCTTGAATTAGAATGTCGATAAGTCAGAAAATAGTAAAAGAGGGCTGAAATAACCACGCAAGCTGTCATTGTATAGAGCATTGGTGCAGCTGTTTCCATTTTAAAGCTTGCTACTAGAGAACCCATCACCGCACCGACACCAAAACGTACACTTCCCATTAATGAATTGGCAGTGCCAGCCATGGTTGGGAATTTCTCTAAAATGGAGGCTGTGGCATTGGACGATATGAGCGGGTTTTGTCCGACAAAAAAGGCTACGCCAATAGCCATTGACCAAAAACCGAAATCAAAAAGTGCGGTTAAAAATAACCAAATTCCAGAAATAAATTGTACCGCAATACCAATTTGTAACATGGTTTCCGCACCTAACTTCAGCACAAACTTCCCATTTAAATAAGACGTGGCTGTCATAATAGCGATATTAATCATAAAGAAATAGCCGAATTGATCGACTGGAATACCATAAATACCGATATAGACAATAGATCCAGCAGTGACGAAAGCAAATAAACCACCAAAACCAAAAGAAGCCGCTGCCATATAACCTAATACTTCTTTTTGTTTTGAAAGCAGCATAAAGTTACGGGCAATGATATTTAGGCGAAGTGGAATACGATTTTCTTGTTTATGGGTTTCAGGAATAATGAAAAAAACGAGTAATGCCGCAAGAAATCCCATCGTACCAATCACATAAAAAATCATGTGCCAATGGAAAAACTTCACAATATATCCGCCAATCACAGGTGCAACAAGCGGTGCAATCATAAAGACAAGTGTGATGGTGGACATGACTCGAGAGAGTTGATCCTTGCTAAATAAATCTCGTAATAACGCCCCTGAAAGCACCACAGGCGCAGCACCAAAGAAACCTTGAATGAAACGCAGTGCAGTGAAACTGCCTATAGAGTGAATACCGGTTAAAATAATGGCTGTAATAGCACCAATAATGACACCTAATAAAATAATCGGTTTACGACCAAAACTATCGCCAAAGGGCCCCCAGAATAATTGTCCTGCCGCCATACCATAAGCGAAGAATGTCAGCGTGTGCTGAACTTGTTCGGAGTTGATATTTAAGTCTTCAGCAATATTTAAAAAGGATGGAATATACATATCCACGCCCAAAGGCGGTAGCATCGAGAGGATGCCGAGCGTGGCGATAAAAATAAAGGTAGGTTTAATATTTTGGCTCATATTATTTCACTAAATTGTCAATTTCTTCCTGCGTGAGTGGACGAAATTCGCCTTCTTCTAAGCTTTCATCTAATTCAACGTTACCAATTCTCCAACGATGTAGCCCAACGACTTTATTACCAAGTGCGGCAAACATTCGTTTTACCTGATGATAGCGCCCTTCAGAGATAGTCAGATTCACGTTGTAATCATCTAATACTTCTAATTTCGCCGGCTTAGTCGGTTCTTTTTCACCACGTAACAGAATGCCTTCTTCAAAGGCTGAAGCATAATGGTTTTCAACCGGATCGGCTAAGGTCACTAAATAGGTTTTTTCGCATTGATGCTTTGGTGAAGTAATACGATGTGACCATTGACCATCATCCGTTAATAGCACGAGTCCTGTGGTATCCACATCTAACCGTCCAGCACTATGTAATTTGCTAGAAAGAGGCGGTTCAAAGAATTGATAAATAGTAGGATAGTCGTCATCATCATGAGAGCAAACATAGCCCTGAGGCTTATGCAACATAAAATATTGGCCTTCTTCTACCCAAGGCAACAATTCATCTTCAAAATAAATCTCATCTTCTTGGCTAATTTTGGTCGCCCCATTTTTCACAATTTCATCATTAATTTTGACCGCACTTTGGCGAATGGCCTTGGTGGCTTGTGAACGGGTTAAGCCTGTATTCTCGGCAATAAATTTATCTAGTCGCATCGTAAACTCTTATTTTTGATTGAACCAGCTGACGTAATCAAACTGATCGTAATATTTTTCACCATTCCAACCGGAAAAAGTAAATAAATCGCCCACTTCGCCTTCGTTTTCAAAGCCTTTAATGTAGAAAGCGGATTTTAATTCGGGATATGGCTTATGGGTAAAGACGACTTTGTTTGGATAAGGCAAGTTATCGAAGGCTTGCAAATCCTCATATTTTGCACCTTTTCCACCATCTTTATCTGTCATCATTATAAATAAGTTATCGAAATCTAAACGCTGTGAGCGCGCATCCCATTTTTCCTGAGCTTCTTGTTCGGAGTGGTAGTGCATAAAGTGCACTTTAAGATCACCTAATAGGCCAACTGGATACGGTTTTTCTGTTTGTATAAATTGAAGCGGTTGTGCTTGATAGAATGTGATATTTTGTAGATATCGAACAAAATCGCTTGGGTCTAAATAAAGGTTAACAAACGGAGAATTAAAAGGCTGATTGAGGTCGTGCAAAATAAATGCACCGACACAGTTTGCAGAAATTACTGACATGCCTTGGTTGGTTAACCGTTGTTGGAAGGTTTTGTTAATCGCTTTCCGTTGTAATTTATTGATGGCACTTCTAAATTTAGAAAACAAACTCATTATTTACATCCTGCATGTTTTTTGCGACATAGTAACGTTTTTGGTTCGAAATGTGAAGAAAAGACAAAAAGTGCGGTCGATTTCACTCATATTTTTGTAATAAATTTGTAAAATTTTTGCGGTATGTCACAAAATTCTCTTAAAAAGAGAGTATAATGGCGCAAATTTTATTTAACCTAAGTGAAAATGGAGTATATTTATATGAGCGAACAATTGCGCCAAGCTGCATTAGATTTTCATGAATTCCCAATTCCAGGAAAAATTGCTGTCACCCCAACCAAATCGTTAGAAACCCAACATGATTTAGCCCTTGCTTATTCTCCAGGTGTTGCAGAGCCTTGTCTCGAAATTGAAAAAGATCCTTCAGCTGCAAGCCGTTATACTGCACGTGCTAATTTAGTGGCTGTGATTTCAAATGGTACTGCTGTATTAGGTTTAGGAAATATTGGGGCACTTGCCTCCAAACCTGTTATGGAAGGGAAGGGGGTATTGTTCAAAAAATTTGCCGGTATCAATGTATTCGACATTGAAATCAATGAACATGATCCAGATAAATTAATCGATATTATTGCTTCATTAGAACCTACTTTTGGTGGGATTAACCTTGAAGATATCAAAGCACCGGAATGTTTCCACATTGAAAAAGCATTGCGTGAACGAATGGGAATTCCGGTATTCCATGATGACCAACATGGTACTGCCATTATCGTCGGTGCAGCAGCATTAAACGGTTTAGAAATTATTGGTAAAAATATTGCAGATGTTCGCTTAGTAGTAAATGGCGCAGGTGCTTCAGCTATTGCTTGTACTAACTTGCTTCGTGCATTAGGTTTCAAAAAAGAAAATATCACCATGTGTGACTCTAAAGGTGTGATTTTCAAAGGCCGTGGCGATAACATGGATGAAACTAAACAATTTTATGCCATTGAAGATAATGGTTGGCGCACATTAGCTGATGCCATTAAGGGAGCCGATGTGTTCTTAGGTTGTTCTAAAGCGGGTGCGTTAAAACCTGAAATGGTGAAAACCATGGCGGAGAATCCATTAATTCTTGCATTGGCTAACCCAGTACCTGAAATTACGCCTGATGAAGCGAAAGCAGTACGTCCAGATGCGATTGTTTGTACTGGTCGTTCAGACTTTCCAAACCAAGTTAATAACGTGCTTTGTTTCCCATTCTTATTCCGTGGTGCACTAGATGTAGGTGCAACAGCGATTAATGAAGAAATGAAATTAGCGGCTTCTCATGCCATTGCGAGTCTTGCGAAAGAACCGGTTCCATTAGAAATTATTGCTAATTATGGTGCGTTATCATTTGGGCCGGATTATGTAATTCCGACTCCGTTCGATCCTCGTTTATTATTTACAGTGTCTTCTGCTGTAGCGAAAAAAGCAATGGAAACAGGTGTGGCAACCCGTCCAATTACCGATTGGGCAGCTTATGAAAAACAATTAAAAGCATTAGTTGCAGCTTAATCCTTCTCTTTCAAAGTGCGGTCAAAAATGATGATGTTTTTAACCGCACTTTGTGTTTTTTTATCTGTCTATGGAAAGAATGGCACATTAATGTGCTTTAAATTAATCAACGGGTAGTGATTCCCTTAGGACTTATGAGTGTCAAAATGAAACAAACACGTTCTCCTTTATATCCGATTTTTCTCTTCGTCATCATTAATCTGATCATTTTCACCTTGTCTCGTCTTGGGCTTGCGATTTGGCAGGCAGACCGTGTCTCTGCGGTAGCGGGCTGGGGGCAATTATTCTTACAAGGCTTGCGCATGGACATTGTGGCCTTGTGTTATTTATTTGGTGTGCCAACATTATTTACGGTGCTATTTCATAATAGCCGTATTTGGAAAATGATTTTACGCATTTGGCTCACTCTAGGTAGTGTGTTTATTCTATTTATGGAATTGGCTACGCCTGCATTTATCGAAACCTATGATTTCCGTCCAAACCGTCTCTTTATCGAATATCTAATTTATCCGAAAGAAGTCTTTTCAATGTTGATGGAAGGGCATTTAACTGCGGTCATTTTTAGTCTTATTTTTACCGTTGTGGCTTTCTTCTGTTATTGGAAACTCTCGGGTTATGCGGTCAGAAATTTACGCCCAATGAGCTGGAAATGGCGTCCTGTTGTTGCATTACTCGTGATTGCAGTTGCCTTTTTAGGCGCGCGTTCTAGTTTCCAACACCGTGGTGTTAACCCTGCGATGGTAGCTTTCTCTTCCGATGGGTTAGTCAATTCGCTTGTGTTGAATTCGGGTTATTCAGTTCTTTATGCTGCCCAACAATTTAAAGACGAAGGGGCATCTTCAGAGGCCTATGGCAAAATGGATACCGATGAAATGTTGCGTATTGTTAAAGCAAGCCGTGGCCGTCCTGAAAGTGATTATATTTCAGATAAGATTCCAACCTTAACGAAAAACCAAGCGACTTACCAAGGTAAACCGAAGAATATCGTCATTATTTTGGAAGAAAGTTTTGGGGCGCAATTTGTCGGTTCATTAGGCGGAAAACCACTTTCACCAGAATTTGATAAATTAGCCAAAGAAGGCTGGTTATTTGAAAATCTCTATGCGACTGGTACCCGTTCTGTACGTGGTATTGAAGCCACAACAGCAGGTTTCACACCCACTCCAGCACGTGCAGTGGTGAAATTAAATAATAGTCAAAGTGGCTTCTTTACCATTGCAGATTTACTAGCTAAACAAGGTTATAACACTTCCTTTATTTATGGTGGTGAAAAGCACTTTGATAATATGGCAAGCTTCTTCTATGGCAACGGCTTCCAAAATATTATCGATCAAAAGGATTATCAAAATCCGAAATTTACTGCGACTTGGGGCGTGAGTGATGAGGATTTATTTGATAAAGCGAACGAAACCTTTACCCAATTACAGAATGAAGGAAAACCATTCTTTAGCTTAGTATTCAGTTCAAGCAATCACGATCCTTTTGAATTTCCGGATGGTAAAATTGAGCTTTACGAACAACCAAAAGCAACCCGTAATAACAGCGCAAAATATGCGGATTATGCCATTGGTTATTTCTTCAAATTAGCGAAACAATCTAATTATTGGAAAGATACCGTGTTCTTGGTGATTGCAGACCATGATTCCCGTGCAGCGGGTGCAAGCTTAGTACCAATTAAGCATTTCCATATTCCAGCGTTAATTTTAGGGGATAATGTAGAGCCACGCCGAGACAGTCGTTTAGTGAGTCAAATTGATATGCCGACGACTTTGCTTTCTATTGCGGGCGTAAGCGGTAATTATCCAATGATTGGCTTTGATTTAACGCAAGATGTGAATCCTGATCGTGCCTTTATGCAATTCGATCAAACGCAAGCGTTAATGAAAGGTAATCATGATGTCGTTATCCAAACACCAAATAGTAAAGCAAAAGGCTATGTGTATGATAAAGAAAAAGATACATTGACTGAAAAAGAGGTGCCGGAAGAAATGAAAAAAGAAGCCTTGGCACATGCTTTACTTGGCAGCTATTTGTATAAAAACCGTTTATATAAAGGCAGTGAAGAGAAATAAAGTGCGGTCAGTTTTAGGCTAATTTTAAAGGGCGAGTGATTTCGCCCTTTTTCTTTATATGATTTTCGCTTAGTGATTTTCAGCAATCACACGTGGGAATAAAATATTATTTTCACGATGAATATGCATCATTAAATCGTCAATAAATTCTTGGATACCGCTGTAAAGTGCAAGCCATGTATTACAAGCATCTGCCGGAGTCGTCATATTGTTTGTTAATGATTTCAAAACTTCCAAATGTTCGCCATGTTCAGCATGTTCCATTTCCATCATACGAATTGGCATTTGTGCCATCATATAATTACCCGCTTTGATCATTGGGAAAAGCACATGCTCTTCTTTCATCATATGGTTGCTCAAATCCTCATAGACATTGCGTAATTCAGCCGCAACACCTATTGGGCAATCTTCACGATCGCCATGAACACTTTCTACACGATCCGCTAAGACGATTAATTCTTGAAGTTGTTCACGATGGCGTTGATGGTAGCGAACTAAGATATGATCGATAATTTCAGGATAAGTTGCATTAACCCAATATTCTTCAGGGTTTTCTGCTTTACTGTTTTGAAGCTCGGTTAAACGGGTTTCAATTTCTGCTAAATTTAACCCTTTTTCTGCGGCAGCGTTGGAAAGTGTATCTGACCCACCACAGCAGAAATCCAAATCGTATTCACGAAGTAGGGAAGTTGAGCCGGGTACGCTGACAGCGATTTCACTTAATTTTTTATCTCCAAAAGACATAATGAATCTCCTTATTGATGAGGTAGAGTTAGAAGTTGAGTAAAATACTAAGATAATAAAAGGAAAATGCAACGGTTTTTTTAGCAAAGTATGATTTAAATCAAAGCTAAAAGTTAAAGTTACCGTGTTGTAGGTAGGTATTGATGCCGTATTAAAGTGAAAGTTGCATTGCTTTGATGAGGTGTTATTATTCGAGCATAGAGAGGGGATAATAATGAAGCGAATCTATCGATTTTTGACTATTGGCTTAGTGTTAGTGGTTTTAGGGGCTGGATATTTTTTTACGAATTTAACGATTTTTGACCGTGTATTAATTCAATTAAATACGTCACAAAAACTGAGTTATATTCCTTTTGAAAACAGCTCAAATATGCAATGCGACAAGGCTAATGATTCGGTGCCTATATTAACCAATTCTCGTTTTCATTTAATAACTTGGAATGTGCATAAGGGGCAAGATAAGGGATGGCAAGAGGATTTAGAAGGACTCTCTAAACAAGCGGATTTTGTGTTATTGCAAGAAGCAACGCAACATCAAAATTTAAGCACATTTTCGACCGCACTTTTTGTGTCCTCTTTTTCTTTTAATGAGCTCTTATCAGGTGTCAAGACATTCACCCAAACACAACCCGAATGGTATTGCGGTGGTGGTGTAGCTGAACCATTAATACAAATACCTAAAGTGGCAAGTGTGATGAATATTCCATTAGAAAAAGGCGATAGTTTGCTACTTATTAATGTGCATTTAATTAATTTTGAATGGGGTATTTCCACTTATCAAACCCAGTTAGAGCAGCTATTTTCCTTTGTTGAAAATCATCAAGGTCCTATCATCATGTCTGGTGATTTTAATGCGTGGAATGAACGTCGTCTGAATTTAGTCAATAATTTGATACAAAAATATGGCTTAGATTCTGTGGCGCTCACTCAAGATGAGCGGGTTAGATTTTTAGGGTATCCACTGGATTATATTTTTACGCGAGGCGTAAAAGTGGTAAGTGCGACATCAGAAGTGGTTACTTCGTCAGATCATAATCCATTATTGATGACGTTTGAATTGGAATAAAGTGCGGTCAGGTTTTGGGGAAATTTTAGGGCTAACGTTATGTTAGCCCTAGGTCTTAATTATTTAGTTTGGTTAATTAAGAATTGCGTTAATAAAGACACCGGACGACCCGTTGCACCTTTATTTGCACCTTGAAGCCAAGCTGTCCCCGCAATATCTAAATGCGCCCAAGTGTATTTTTTCGTAAAATTAGAGAGGAATGCGCCTGCAGTAATTGCACCGCCCCAACGACCGCCAATATTAGCCAAATCGGCAAATGGGGATTTTAATTGCTCTTGATATTCTTCACTTAATGGTAAACGCCACGCTTTATCGGTGGTTTGCTGTGCGGCTTGTAATAACTGTTCTGCTAAGGCATCATCAGTTGAAACTAAGCCACTGTTATGTTGACCTAAAGCAACCACACAAGCGCCAGTCAGGGTTGCAACATCAATCACATATTGTGGTTCAAAACGTTCTACATAGGTGAGCGCATCACAAAGTACTAAACGTCCTTCCGCATCGGTATTTAATACTTCTACGGTTAAACCGTTCATCGTGGTGAGAATATCACCTGGACGGTAAGCATTGCCATCAGGTAAGTTTTCACATCCCGCTAATACGCCGATAACATTTAATGGCAGGTTTAATTCTGCAATAGCTTTCATTGTGCCGAGAACAGACGCAGCACCGCACATATCATATTTCATTTCATCCATATCTGCGGCAGGTTTTAAAGAAATGCCGCCCGCATCAAAGGTTAAACCTTTACCCACTAACACAATTGGTTTTGCGTTTTTATCAGGCGCATTGTTGAAATGTAAAATAGACATATAAGCTGGGTTTTGCGAACCGCGAGATACGGCTAAATACGCATTCATGCCAAGTTTTGTCATGTCTTCTTCATCAATCACATCGAGGGAAAGTGCGGTTGATGTCTCAGCTAAATTTTTAGCTTGTTCTGCTAAATAAGACGGTGTGCAAATATTAGGTGGCATATTCGCGATATTACGCGCAGCTTTTACACCATTTGCAATGGCTTGCGCTTCTGCGATGGCTTGCTGAGCTTCTGAATCATCGGTATTAAAAATGATTTCTTGAAGTGAGATAGCATCCGCTTTTTTACTTTTAAATTCATCGAATTGATAGAGACTATATTCGATGGTTTCAACAGTAAAACGTAAATTCCAAAATAGATCGCGATCTTTAATTTCCACATCCGTTAAATTATTCACCGCTTGTTGAATAGTTAATTCTTTTAATGTTTGGGTTACGCGTTGGATGATTTGTTTAAATTGGCGTTCAGTCGTTTCGCCTTTTTTACCACAACCTGCGACTAACACGCGTTTAGTCGCAAGATTAGGTAATGAATGAAGTAAAGTAGCTTGTCCAATTTTTCCTGAAAGATCTTGGCTTTGAGCTAACTGGCTGAGGTAGCCTTGTGTGATTTGATCGATTTCATTGAAACTTTTTGTCAATTCATTGTTCTCATAAATGCCGATAATAAGGCAATCGGTTGATTGAGAAAGGGCGGTTGAGTTTGCTTGATATTTCATGTTATTTCCTTATGTTGCTAATTTGCTATTTAAATCAGTCGAAATAAGGTATCATACGCCATCTAAATTAGCC
>JAWHBY010000026.1:0-24403 GCA_032568935.1 Parahaemophilus parainfluenzae | reverse complement strand
ATTAGAAGCAAAATTAAATAAGAAAAAATAATGAAAGTGCGGTTAAATTTCACCGAATTTTGCAAATACAAGGAAGAAATTTAACCGTTTGTCATTCTTAATGGAATCAGAATAATTCTCTAATAAAAGGAATCCAAATGACAAATATCGTCGCATTAATTGCTACAACCGTATTAAATCTACAAACTCATCTTATACCTGTGAAATCGAATGAAGCTCTAACAGACTTGGTGATAATTGAACAGATACCAATGACACAAGCCCAGCGCGTTGAAAAAGCAAAAGCGCTTTATGAAGAAGGATATGATTATTTCTACGGCATTACGCGCCCCATGAATCGTACGAAAGCGGTAGAGTATTTTGGGGGAGCTGGAAAGTTGGAGA
Organism: Parahaemophilus parainfluenzae; assembly: GCA_032568935.1. Classification (GTDB taxonomy): domain Bacteria; phylum Pseudomonadota; class Gammaproteobacteria; order Enterobacterales; family Pasteurellaceae; genus Haemophilus_D; species Haemophilus_D parainfluenzae_AE. The sequence continues at coordinate 24,019 of JAWHBY010000026.1, read as the reverse complement.
ATGCGGATGCTTTATTTTTCTTATCTATTCATCAAAAAAATAATGACAATTTGAAGGAAGCTGTTCAAGCAGCGAAAAGCTCGATTGAGTTAGGGAATGAGGCGGCTAAAATTGAATTAGGTGAAATTCAAGAAGATGAAAAATTGATGAAAGAGGGGTTCAATGCACTTAAAAATAAAGTGGATTCTGGCGATATGCATTATGCGAATTCTTTAGGCTATGCTTATGAATTTGGAATCGGTACTTCACTAAGTATCAAAGAGGCAATGAAATACTATGAAATGTCAGCAAAACAGAATAATGCGATAGGGATGACGAATCTTGCCGATCTTTATATTCAAGAAAATAAATTGAAAAAAGCGAAGCCTTTATTAGTTAAAGCCGCAGAAAAAGAATATGGCTATACACAGTATTTACTCGCGATGAATTTTTTTGATCTTTATTCTGAAAACAACAAAGAGGCATTATTCTGGTTAGAAAAGGCAGCGAATAATGATGAGCCAGAAGCACTTTTTCAATTAGGCGTCTATTATTCAGAAGGGAATGATTTAGCTAAATCTATTAAATATTATCAACGCGCAGCTGAGCTTAATCATGCGGATGCAGCACTTGAGTTAAGCTATATCTATGATGAAGGAGCCATTGTTGAGCAAGATGATGATAAAGCTTTATTCTTTCTTAAGAAGTCCGCAGAATTAGGTAACCAAGAGGCGATTGAGGAATTAGCCGCTCAAGCATTAGTCTCTCTAGACCAGAACGGGCAAGGCAATATGGATGCTAAAGAAGCAGAGTATTGGATTAAAAAAGCAGGTTATACGGATGAAATGCTTAAAGAATTAGATAAGCTACAAGAAAAAAGTTTAGAGATGTTTAAAAAAACGCAGAAAGAGAATCAGTAAAAGCAAGAATTAATGGTATAGAAAGAGATATATGTTTTAAAGACAAAATAAAAACCTGCAAAAAGCAGGTTTTTATTTTATGGAAATTTTTTAATTAAGCATGGCAAGTTTGACAAGCTGCTTGGAACATCCAAACAAGTTTTTCTTGTTCTTTGATGTAGTCGCTCATTTGAGACGCTGTACCTTCATCATCAGATTCACCTGCTAACTCAAGAATTTCACGTTGCTGTTCAAGTAATACTTTTAATCCTTCTAATGTACCTTTTAAGCAAGATTGCGCATTAGATACACCTAGCTCTTCTTTAATACGTGAGTCTTTGAAGTATTGTGAATAACCGTTATGTGGTGTGTAACCTAAAGTTAAGATACGTTCCGCCACTTCATCTACTTTTACTACTAAATCTGTGTAGATTTCTTCAAATTTTGCGTGTAATTCAAAAAAGTTTACGCCTTTAATGTTCCAGTGGTAACCACGCACGTTAGTATAGAAGACTTGATAGGTTGCTAATAATTCGTTTAATTTTGCTGCTAATTTTTCAGATGCTTTTTTATCTAAACCGATTGATGTTTTTGACATAGTATTTTCCTCTTTATTGTTGATTAAAATGTTGTTCCCTTGCTTGGGAAGTGCGGTCATTATAAGCATCGTTTTTTCTGATGGCTATTTCATATTATCTAGTGATTCAATAGTTAAAATCTATTCATAATAAATTATACATAGTTAAAAACTTTTGTTTCAAGTTACAAAAAACTCTGTGAAGTAGATCACACATTCAATATTTCCCCTTTGACAGAATGAATCGAAGATGATTATGATTGATACAAATCATTTTATTCTAAGATTTGATTGCTTTACTTCATTTTCGAATGAAATGTTTGGCTAGGTTTAAAAACCAAAAATATGATTTTATTACTCATCAGGAGTTTAGTATGACAAAGCATTTTTCCTTTGAAACTAATGAATCTCGTCGTCATTTTATGAAACTTATGGCTGGCGTGGGGGCAGGTATTGCATTTAGTGGCACATTAGGCACATTTACACCAAAAGCCTTTGCTGCAGACATTAAAGGTAAAACCATTGAAGCGGGGATTGCTTATCCACTTTCTACTGGTTTTGACCCAATGACATCAAGCGGTGCTTCACCTTATGCCGCAAACTTGCACATTTTTGAAGGTTTGGTGGATTTGCATCCTGCAACTCGTGAACCTTATCTTGCTTTAGCAGGAAAAGAGCCTGAGCAAGTTGATGAAACAACATGGCGTATTACTTTACGTGAAGGCGCAACTTTCCATGACGGCGCACCTGTTACCACTGAAGACGTTGTGTATTCCTTCAATCGTATTATGGATCCTGCCAATAAATCATTATTTGTAATGTTTATTGATTTCATTGAAAGTGTAAAAGCTGTAGACGATAAAGTAGTAGAATTTAAATTGAAATATCCATTTGCTTTATTCGCTAACCGCTTAACTTGTGTGAAAATTGTACCGAAACATGTGATCGACAAAGTAGGACAATCTGCATTTGATGCACACCCTGTTGGTTCTGGTCCATTCAAATTTGTTTCTGCTGTGAAAGATGACAAAATCGTCTTTGAAGCGTATGAACCTTACAATGGTAAATATCCAGCGCAAGTTGAAAAAATGTCTTGGTTATTACTTTCTGATGCCGCAGCTCGCGTAACTGCACAAGAGTCTAAACGTACTCAAGCAATGGAAAGTGTACCTTATTTAGACATTAGCCGTTTGAAAAATAAAAAACAACAAGTGCAATCTGTTCAATCTTTCGGCTTGCTATTCTTAATGTTTAACTGTGAAAAAGCACCGTTTAACAATTCAAAAGTACGTCAAGCATTACACTATGGTTTAAACACTGACAAACTTGTTGATATTGTATTTGATGGTAATGCAGAAGCTGCAACATCATACTTACAAACGACTCACCCTGATTATATTAAGGCATCAACTCAATATCCTTATGATCCTGATAAAGCCGCGGCATTATTAAAAGAAGCCGGTGTAACTGAGCTTAAATTTGAATTGCTCGCAACTGACCATGACTGGGTGAAAGAATCTGCACCGTTAATTTTAGAATCTTGGAACAAGATTCCTGGTGTGAAAGTGACTTTACAACATCTACAATCAGGTGCGTTATACAACAACAACGTGGATCCGGGTGTATATGAAGTGGCAATCGCTCCAGGTGACCCATCAGTGTTCGGTAACGACTTAGACTTACTTTTAAGCTGGTGGTATCGTGGTGATGTATGGCCGAAACGTCGTTTCCGTTGGAGCAATACCCCTGAATTTGCGAAAGTGACTGAATTGCTCAACGCAGCTGTAAGAGCAAAAGATCACACTGAAGCGAAAAAATCATGGGAAGAAGCGATTAACATTATTGCGGCTGAAGTACCACTTTATCCGATTGTTCATCGCAAACTTCCTTCAGCATGGGATGATAGCAGCCTTGAAGGTTATCAACCATTGGCGACAACCGGCTTATCTTTCCTCGGTGTGGGCCGTAAATAAAAGCACTTTTTAATGTTTAGGCTGTTGAGTAATCAACAGCCTTTTTCTTTCCTTTTTATCTCAAAGTGCGGTCATTTTTTCCTCTGTTTTTCAATCATTTTTTCTCTCTCTTTTATTTCAAAAAAATCTTTGTGAAGCCGATCACAGATTTGAACTTTGCCCTAGGCACTTGGATTGACAGGGTATAGTGCGGACATTATGATTTGTATAAATCATTTTATTTTTGGATTTGATTATTTCACTTCATTTTTAATTTAATGAATTTCTCAAAATAGAATAGGAGAGGTCAGATGGAAATGATACTTCGATTATTGTTACGCCGATTGATGGCTTTGCCGGTCATGATACTTGGTGTAACAGCACTCGTCTTTGTAGTGCTTCAATTCACGCCGGGTGATCCTGCAACGGTGGCATTGGGCGAAAGTGCCAGTGAAGCGGCAAAACAACTTTACCGCGAATCACACGGCTTAAATGATCCACTCTTTGTTCAATATTTTCGTTTCTTAGGTAATTTACTTGTATTGGATTTTGGTGTGACGATGCCACCAGAATTACCGATTAGTAGCATGTTAGCGAAATCTTTCCCAATCACTTTACAACTTACCTTAATTGGTGTGGTATTTGCGGCGGTTGTTTCTTTCTCATTAGGTGTACTAGCCGCGCTTTATCGTGATAGCTGGGTAGACCAAGTGATTCGTTTAATCTCTGTTGCAGCGGTTGCGACCCCCTCATTCTGGTTAGGTATCTTACTTATTCAATGGTTCTCTTTGGAATTAGACTGGTTGCCTTCAGGTGGATTTATACCATTTAGCGAAAGCCCAATGGGGTATATCAATTCCATGATTTTGCCATCTCTTGCACTAGCCGTGCCGGTGTGTGCGTCATTAATTCGTGTGGTACGTACAACCATGGTAGAAGAAATGGATAAAGACTATGTGAGAACGGCGATTGGTAACGGAGTGCCTTATGCAACCGTTATTCGTCACAACGTACTACGCAATGCATTAATCACGCCAGTAACTGTATTAGGTTTACGCGTAGGCTACTTACTTGGTGGTGCGGTAGTTATCGAACAAATCTTTGACTTACCAGGCATGGGGAAATTGATTTTTAACGGTATCGTCAACCATGACTTGCACTTAGTACAAGGTGTGGTACTAACAATCGCCTTTACCTTCGTTTTAGTGAATATTATCGTTGATATTCTCTATGTGTTGATTAATCCTAAAATTCGGAGTCTATAATGTTTCGTCAAGGTTTAGCAGATCGATTAGCTGCGAGCGGTGCGAGATTCCGAGCACTTTCCACCGCATCAAAAATTTCATTATTATTCTTAGTTTTCGTTGCTTTAGTGGCGGTGTTTGCCCCTTGGGTCGCAACACATGATCCATTAGAAGTGATTGCACGTATGCGTGCTCCAAGTGCAGAATATTGGTTTGGGACAGATCGACTTGGTCGTGATATTTTCTCTCGTATTGTGTACGGCGCCCAAACGTCCTTATTTATCGGTTTAGGTGCGGTAGCTTGTGCCATTATTTTCGGCAGTATTTTAGGTGCAACGGCAGCGACATCTGAGAAATGGGGCAATGAAATTATCATGCGCTTAATGGATATTTTAATGGCCTTCCCTGGTATCGCATTAGCGGCAGTGTTATTAGCAACCTTTGGTAACTCTGTACCGGTCATTATCATCACCATTGCCGTGGTTTATACCCCGCAACTTGCTCGTGTAGTTCGTGCAAATGTGGTATCACAATGGGATGAAGACTATGTGCGTGCTGAACGCGTTATTGGTGGTAGCCGTACTTACATTCTTCTCAAACACGTTGTACGCAATACTGCTGCACCGGTTTTAGTCTTTGCAACCGTAATGGTGGCAGATGCCATTGTATTCGAAGCCTCGCTTTCTTTCTTAGGCGCAGGTGTACAACCACCACATCCTTCATGGGGTAACATCCTTTCTGAAGGTCGTAACATCGTATTAAATGGTGCATGGTGGGCGACAACCTTTGCGGGGGTGATGATTCTTTTAACTGTATTAGCCTTAAACATTTTGGCGGAAGGGCTTACTGATGCATTGGTTAACCCGCGCTTAAAAGGCGGTAAAAAGCCAGAAGGCAAATCAGATGAACGTCTTTCTACTGACGTACAAGAAGCGCTTTCTGAAGGTCTTGCATTAAAACGTTACTTACTCAAATTACATGAAAAAGAAATCACACGTACGAATCGTATGCAATTAGATCCAAATGCAAAACCGATTTTACAAGTGAAAAACTTATCTATTCGTTTCCCGAATCGTTATGGTGAAATTCCATTGGTCGATAATATCAGCTTCACCGTAAATGAAGGTGAAACTATGGGATTAGTAGGTGAGTCTGGTTGTGGTAAATCCATTACAGCATTCTCTATCATGGGCTTGTTACCAAAAACAGCAAAAATCACTGGGGAAGTGCTTTTCACCGACCGCAGTGGCAAACAACATAGCTTGCTTAATTCTCACAATTTAAGTGAATTGCGTGGCTCTGAAATTGCGATGATTTACCAAGACTCTTTAAGTGCGTTAAACCCATCAATGCGTATCAAAGATCAAATGGCACAGCTCATCAAACGTGGCAGCCACCATACCGCAGAAAAATTGTTGGAATGGGTACACCTTGATCCTGGAAAAGTATTGAACCGTTATCCGCATGAACTTTCCGGCGGTCAACGTCAACGTGTGGTAATTGCAATGGCATTAACTCGTGAACCGAAATTATTAATTGCCGATGAACCAACAACCGCATTAGACGTTACTGTTCAAGCTGAAGTAGTGAAATTATTGAATGAATTACGTGAAAAACTTGGGTTTGCGATGGTGTTTGTCAGCCATGATTTAGCATTGGTTGCACAGTTAGCTCACCACATTACCGTAATGTATGCAGGACAAGTGGTCGAAATGGCACCAACATCCTTATTGCTTGCCAATCCAACTCACGAATATACACGTGGCTTATTGGGTTCTGTACTTTCAACTGAAGTCCGTGCAAAACGTTTATATCAAATTCCGGGCAGCGTACCATCGCCTTACGATTTTGCTACAGGTGACCGTTTTGCTAGTCGTTCATTGCGACCAGATGCAAATCCGGAGCAAAAATTGGTATTAACCGCTGTGGAAGGCGAGCCGTCTCACTTGTGGGCTTCTCATCTAGCTAAGCCTGTAATGGAAGCGAAAGGAGCATAATATGAGCAGTAGTATTAAAGTCATTAAAAAACAAAACATCATCGATTTAGAAAATATCGTGGTGCAATTTCCTTCTCGCGACGGTTCATTGTTTGAACGTAAAAAATTCACTGCGGTGAACAATGTGAGTCTTGGTATTAAAGCGGGGGAAACCATTGGTTTAGTAGGGGAGTCTGGCTGCGGGAAATCTACCTTAGCGAACGTGATCATTGGGCTGCTTAAACCAACATCAGGTTTAGTGAAATTCAACGGCTTACAAATGCAATATGGCAGCTCAGAAGCGAGAAAACAATTCGGCCGCCAAGTATCGGTCATTTTCCAAGACCCAGCAACCGCACTGAACCCTCGTATGAAAGTGTTGGATATTTTGCGTGACCCAATGGATATTCACAATGTGTTGCAACCTCATGAACGGGAAAAACGTGTGTATGACTTGCTTTCTCGTGTCGGTTTACCTCGTTCTGCGGCACAAGTTGAGCCAACTCGTTTATCAGGTGGACAAAAACAACGTGTGGCGATTGCACGTGCTTTAGCGCTGAATCCCAAACTGATTGTGGCGGATGAACCGACTTCTGCATTAGACGTATCCGTTCGTGCTCAGGTATTAAACTTATTGGCGGATTTGAAAAAAGAACTCAATCTTGCCATGGTGTTTATCTCTCACGATATCCAAACCGTACGCCAAGTATCTGATCGCATTGTTGTGATGTATGGCGGTCAAATTTTGGAAACGGGTAGTACAGAAGATATTTTCAATCACCCAACAGTGGATTACACCCGAAAATTACTTGGTGTTGCACCATCGTTGTTATAAAACAAGTGAATAAAACATCTTAATTTATAACCGCTCTTTAAAAGTGCGATTATTTTTTGCTCGTTTTTTTGTTTTAATTCATTGATAAATGGTTAGAAACATATTCCGAAGTCTTTTAGCGTTTAGGTTTTTTCTCAAATATCGTAGAATAGGCATATAACATATAAGGAGACGATAAAATGCGACAAAAAATTCAACAAGCATTAGCCGATTCGCCACTTTCAAATGCAATTCTTTCTGCATTAGAAGAACAAGAATGGAAAGGTTTTTTACCAGCTGAAAAAGTGCGGTCAATTTGTGATGAATTTAAGCTTACGCCTGTTCAATTAGGTTTGGCACTTTTGCCTGTAGCAGCTTGTTATAGCCACACACCCATTTCAGAATTTCATGTTGGCGCGATTGCGATTGGTGAAAGTGGTGATTTTTACTTTGGTGCGAATCAAGAATTTCAGGGGAGTAGCATGGCTCAAACCATCCATGCTGAACAAAGTGCGATTAGCCATGCATGGTTACGTAATGAATCTCTCATCACGGATATTGTGGTGAATTACACGCCTTGTGGTCACTGCCGTCAATTTATGAATGAGCTTTATCAAGCGGAAGATTTAAAGATCCATTTGCCACACAGTCAAAATAATCCACTTCCTCAATATTTACCCGATAGCTTTGGCCCGAAAGCTTTAGGCGTTGATTTGCTTCTATTAAACAAAGAAGAACAAGGTTTTACATTGACAACAGAAGATGAAGTGGCAAATAAAGCCATTTTAGGGGCAAACCGAGCCCATTCACCTTATTCTAAAAGCCCTCACGGTGTAGGCATTTTATTTAAAAATGGGGAAATGATTTGTGGTCGGTATGCAGAAAATGCAGCATTTAACCCAAGCTTACCAGCAATGCAAACGGCGATTAATTTTGCTTATTTAAATCAATTGGATGTATCAAAAATTGAGCGAGTAGTATTTGCAGAGAAACCATTGCGTTTAAGTCACCGCAAGATGGCAGAGCAGTTATTGAAGAGTCTCTGCAAGGTGAAAATGGAATATATTAGCCTGTAAGTGCGGTCAAAAATGAATTTGTTTTGAAATAAAAGAAAAAGGCGAACAGAGATCATTTCTCATGTTCGCCTTTCTTTTTACTGATTTTATGCTAATTCAGCACGTAATTTTTTCGTGACATCAACCATCACTTTTAATGCAGCAATTGTTTCTGGCCAACCGCGTGTTTTCAAACCACAGTCTGGGTTTACCCATAAACGTTCTTTCGGCACCACTTGTAATGCTTTGCGAAGAAGATGTTCAATTTCTTCTGCTGCAGGTACTCGAGGACTATGAATGTCATATACACCTGGGCCAATATCATTCGGGTATTTGAAATCACCAAATGCGGTGAGTAATTCCATGTCAGAACGCGAGGTTTCGATAGTAATGACATCGGCATCTAAGGCTGCAATAGCCGGTAGAATGTCGTTAAATTCGGAATAACACATGTGTGTATGAATTTGAGTATCATCTTGGCAACCCATTGAGCTCAAACGGAAGGCTTCGCCTGCCCATTTTAAATAAGCATCCCAATCTGCACGTTTTAACGGTAAACCTTCACGAATAGCTGGCTCGTCAATTTGAATCACTTTGATGCCTGCCTTTTCTAAATCTAATACTTCATCAGAAAGGGCTACTGCAATTTGTTTACAGACCGTTTCACGAGAAATATCGTTACGTACGAAAGACCACTGTAAGATTGTGACTGGACCAGTTAGCATGCCTTTCATCACTTTATTGGTAAGGCTTTGGGCATATTGCGACCAACGTACCGTCATTGGTTCTGGACGAGTAACATCACCGTAAATCACTGGCGGTTTCACGCAACGTGAACCATAACTTTGTACCCAACCAAATTTGGTGAAAGCAAAACCATCGAGTAGTTCACCGAAGTATTCCACCATGTCGTTACGTTCTGCTTCGCCATGTACCAATACATCTAAATCTAATTTTTCTTGCTCACGTACAACAAATTCAATTTCTTTTTTCATTGCAGTTTCGTAATCAGTTAAGCTAAGCTCACCTTTTTTGAAGGCAGCACGGGCATGACGAATGGCTGTCGTTTGTGGGAAAGAACCAATATTCGTCGTTGGCAGAAGTGGTAAATTTAACCACGCATTTTGTAATTTAATGCGTTCCGCAAATGGCGATTTACGTTGGTCAGCATTTTTTGGTAGATTTGCTAATCGTTCTGCCACACAAGTGCGGTGAATTTCATGCGAGTTTTTACGTGCATCCGCAGCAGCTTGAGAAGCCGCTAATTCAGCTTGAACCGCTTCACGGCCTTGCTCAAGAGCTGTCTTAATAGCACGTAATTCTTGAATTTTTTGTAGCGTGAAAGCCAACCATTGATAGAGTTCAGGCTTATTGGCTTGTAGCTGTGTTTCTACTTCTAAATCATAAGGTGTATGAAGAAGAGAGCAGCTTGGCGCAATCCACAAACGATCGCCTAATTTCGCTTTTAATGGTTCAACCACATCTAATACTTCATTTAAGTTTGCACGCCAGATATTACGGCCATCAATGATGCCGACAGACAAGATTTTGTCGTAATCCGCAAAGGTAGCAAGCTGTTCAGGTGCACGTACTAAATCAATATGTAAACCTGCAACAGGTAAGGCTTTTAACAAATCAGCATGTTCTGCCACAGAACCAAAATAAGTCGCAAGCAATAATTTCGCTTTCACTTGTTCAGCAAAAGTGGCGTAAACCGCTTGATAAGCGGCAATCCATTCTTCCGGTAAATCTAAGGTGAGAGCGGGTTCATCAATTTGAATATATTCCACACCTTCCGCAGCTAACGCATTTAAAATTTCAACATAAACTAGCAGGAGTTTTGCTAATAAATCAAAGCGATTAAATGCAGCACCTTTTTCTTTACCTAACCAAAGGAAGGTGAGTGGACCAACGATTGTTGGTTTAACTTGATACCCAAGTGCTTTAGCTTCACGGATTTGTGTCACGTAATGTGCGGGATTGGCTTTAAATTGTGTCTCTTTATGGAATTCTGGTACAAGATAGTGATAGTTGGTATCAAACCATTTTGTCATTTCAATCGCAAATTGGGTTTTATTACCACGCGCCAATTGGAAATATTGATTGAGCGTTAAGTTTTGGCTATCGAAACCAAAGCGTGCAGGAATCGCACCGGTTGCCACTTGTAAATCTAAAATGTGATCGTAAAGTGTGAAATCAGCCACCGCGACAAAATCGGCATTTGCCTTAGCTTGATGCTGCCAGTTTAGTTCACGTAATCTTTTTGCTATATCTAATAAATCCGCTTCCGCAATTTCGCCACGCCAGTAACGCTCTTGAGCAAATTTAAGTTCACGCTTCGCGCCTACGCGCGGAAATCCTGCTAAATGAAATGTTGTCATAATGAATCCTTCTATTGTTTCTGTTTGATTTAGACGTCTAAACGTCTGTTCATTAATAGAATGCAATAGAATAAAAGATTATACAAGTTCATAATTTTCAGGTTTTAAATGAATTAAATTAATAAACAAAAAGACCGCACTTTAAGATTTCTAAAAGTGCGGTCTTTTTTGTATGAGGTTTTATAGTGTTATAAGGCAGTGACGAAAGTAATCAAGCCTAGAATCACACCTGGTGCATTAGCTAATGAAATAGGCAAATCACGTTTTTCTTTTAACAAACCATAAGCCACCCATAAACTACAGTTGATCATCGTGGCAAAAGGTTGTAACCAACCACCTTTTTGACCCGATAAATTTAGACCAATTTGTTGTAAGTAAGACACATACATACAAACAGAAGTAAATGTTGCGACATAGCCTAAAATGGTAATAAAACGTTGGTTTGTCATTTGCTCTCCTAAGTTTAACAGAATAATCCGAAACCAGATTATTAACTAAAAATTGATAAGATGTATAAATCATACACAATAATTAAACAAAAATAAATAATATCGAGAGAAAGCAAAGATTGTTTCATTTTAGTTAAGGATAAAATGCATTTTATTAAGAAGGGAATAAAAAGATTAGAGAGAAAAAAGACAAAAAAATAACCGCACTTTATTGAGTGCGGTTATATAGATTCTGAACAGTTTAGTTGAGATTATTCAACACCAACCATTACAGAGGTCGCTTTGATAATCGCATATGCTTCTTTACCAACTGCTAAACCTAATTCTTTTACTGCATCGATAGAGATGGTAGAAGAAATGATGTTACCGTTACCGATATCAATGTGTACGATTGCGTTCACAGAACCAGTTTCGATTGATTTTACAGTACCTTTAAGTTGGTTTCTTGCACTAATTTTCATTTAGCATTTCCTTATGTTTAAGTTAAAAAGAGTAGACATTATATAGATAAATATATAAATTGAAAATACTACTTAAGAGGGGATAAGCCTTTCAAGATTTGCTCGGCATTTTCTTTGCTTAACGTATAACCGTAATATTTTTTATAGAAGGCTTGCGTTTTTTCGACCATATTTAAGTCTTTAAATTGTTCAGGGTGGAAGAGTTGAGCTGCCCAAAGAATTTGTAAGGCTTCTTCTGCACTGTAGCGATCCCATGGGAACGTGCCGGTTGGATTGGAATAAATACGATTATTTTTGACCGCACTTATTGATTGCCATGCTGGATCGCCTTTGATTTTATCTATCGCTGCTTGCGCTTTATTGCCGCTGCTGCCGATAACAATAACATCTGGGTTCGCTTGAATAATGCTTTCTACGGTGACGGTCACCATATTGGCTTCATCTGGTAATACGCTTTTACCGCCGGCTAATTTAATCCATTCGCCGATCATGGATTTTCCGCCGTCAATCATCAATAAGTCAGAGCCTTTAGTGATATGTAACACCGCTGGGCGCGCTTCATCTTTGAGACCTTTAAGACGATTTTCCACAAATTGAATATTGTCGTCTAATTCTTTGATATAGCTTTCTGCAATTTCAGGTGCTTTATCACCTAAAACTTCAGCGGTAATCCGTACGGTTTTCTTCAAACCATCAAAATCTTGGAAACTTACACGCACGCCTTTTAATCCCGCTTGTTCCACTTCAGTTAACATGGATTTTTTCGAGAGCAACACTGCATCTGGTTTATGACTTAACAGTTCTTCCGTTTGAATGGTTTCACCGTTGGTTAATACCGGTACGTTTTTGATATTTGGATATACTTTGCTATACCAAGGATTAGCAGTGATAGATGTGGTCGTGCCGACCAATTTATTTGCACCACCTAATAACAAGACGATTTGGTTATTGGCATGCCAAAGATCGGCAACACGTTGTACGTTATCCGGTAATTCAATTTTATTACCTTCAACATCAGTTATGATTTTTGCTTGCAAAGGAAGAGCAAAACAAGCTGCAAGAGAGAGGGCGATTAAGCCTTTTTTCAGAGAATGTTTCAACATATGAATTTCCTTCTAGTGGGGTTATAAATGGGTAATAGCACAGATTTGTCGTTGCAGAGCAGGCACTTCTACTAAACGCAAATCTGTTTGATAAAGTGCTTTCAAGTTAGCTTCGGTAATGATTTCCGGTGCCAAACCTGTTTGTAATTTGCCGTGTTCGTTTAAGATGCTCACGCGGCTGTTGGGCAGTGCGCTATGCAATAACATCGGATGATCAGGATTATGTGTCGTCATCACAATGGTAAAACCTTGTAGTGAGAGCTCTTTTATCAAGCTTAAGGTTTTAAACACATTGCCGTAATCTAATGCCGAAGTAGGTTCATCAAATAAAATCAGTTGTGGTTGTTGCACCAAAATACGGGCAAGATTGACCAGTTGTTTTTCGCCGCCACTCATTTGCATATAAATTCGGTTTGCAAAATGATTGATGCCAAGTTTATTTAAAGCCTCATCAACTAATTCAAAATCAGCTTCACTTGGCTTATCAAAAACACCTAAATGCGCAGCACGACCGAGTACCACATAATCACGCACGCGATATTGATAGGTTTGTGGGCTGTGTTGCGAGACATAAGCAATTTTTTGAGCAATTTGCTTGCTGCTCATTTCGCTTAATTTGCAATTATCCAGCAAAATCTGACCGCTCTTAGGTTTCAAAAGCCCTGCGATACAGTTTAATAACGTTGATTTACCACGACCGTTTGCACCAAGAATAGTTAGCAATTCGCCTTTTTGTAAGGTTAAATCAATGCCATTGAGTAACGAATGTTCGACGTTGTGCCAGTAATACAGATTGTCAATTTTCAGCATTAGTCCACCACCTTTTGTTTAATCAGCACCCAAGCAAAGAATGGCGCACCGATAAAGCCGGTGAGAATACCGAGAGGAATTTCTTGAATGTATAAATTGCGGGCGAGGGTGTCGATAACGAGCAAGAAAATCGCGCCGATAAGTCCGGCAAGCGGTAAACTTTTGACATTGTTATCACCAATGAAAAGCCGTGCTAAATGCGGAATCACTAAACCAAGCCAACCTATTGTTCCGCTTAAGCAAACCGATGAAGCCGTCAGCAATGTGGCACAAACTACCATTAAACCTCGTTCTAATCGGATATTAGCTCCGATTAATTTTGCCTCGCGATCGCCCAATGAAAGCACATTGATACGCCAACGCATTAAAAATAAACCAAGGGTAGTAAGCAAAATAATAGGAGAAAGGATGAGCAAGTTGTCGTAGTTGGATTTGGTTAGGCTACCTAATTGCCAATACACAATGTCAGCTAGCTGGGTTTCCGGATCGGCGAGGTATTTCAATAGGCCTAATGTTGCCATCATAAAACCTGAAACGATAATGCCGGAAAGCACTAAAACAATGGTAGAGTCGCGTTGAATTAAACGCGGTAAATTCATGGTAAGCAAGACGGCAATCAAACCACCGACAAAAGCAAAGGCTTGAATGCCCAGCATCCCCGAACCGATTAAAATCGCTAATGCGGCACCGACACAGGCGCCATTAGACACGCCTAAAATATCAGGTGAAACCAATGGATTGCGGAAAATACCTTGGTACACAACCCCCGCAATAGCCAATGAGGCACCGACAAGTATGGCAGCAATCACACGAGGTAAACGAAGATTAAAAATAATGTTGTTTTGCACATCATTGACATTATTACCAATAAGACTTTGTATAACATTCTCAAGTGGAATCGCAAAACGCCCCCAAGAGAGCGAACATAAAATCAGCCCAATAAGCAGGCAAAGTAAAAGGGGAAAGGTAAGGGAGGATTTGTTCATATACTTAAAATTCGCTGTTTTTATAAGTATATAGCGATTGTATTTTATTGTATATAGCGAAATTTGAGTAAAAAAATAACCGCACTTTATCGTTCGGTTACGTTATTTTATAAACATTTAGCCGGTTTTGGCAAACCTGCCAGTTTAGTTGCTTGCTTAGCTGGTCCGTCAGGGAAGAGTCGTTGCAAATAGCGGCTATTACCTTTATCGGCGCCTAATTTTTCTGACATTGCTTTTACCAGCATTCTAATCGCAGGGGAGGTGTTATATTCTTGATAGAAATCACGCACAAAATAAATCACTTCCCAGTGAGCGTCAGTCAATTCTACATCTTCTATCTGAGCGATGTGTTTTGCCACCTCTTCATTCCAATCAGCAATATTAAGTAAATAGCCAAAGGCATCGGTTTCGATTTGTTTTCCTTGTACGGTAATCATATTTAATTCACTTCTTTAAAGCTAATCATTTCATTATCTGAATAGTCAGATGCATCTTCATCATCAAATTTCATTGGCTCAATACGTTCTTCATCAAATGCGGTATCTCCTTCAATACCATCAAGTGCTTGACCGTGCTTAATACCTTTGAAATCAAAAAGTTTTGGGTCACATAAGTGTGACAACGTAATGTTTTGCATGGCGCTAAACATGGTTTCTAAGCGTCCAGGATATTGACGGTCCCAAGTATTCAGCATTTCTTTCACTACTTGACGTTGTAAATTAGGTTGAGAACCACATAAATTACAAGGGATAATTGGGAATTCTTTGGCTACAGCATACTTTTCAATATCTTTTTCTTTACAATAAGCCAATGGACGAATCACGATTTGCTTGCCGTCATCTGAAATTAATTTCGGCGGCATGGATTTTAATTTTCCACCGTAGAACATGTTCAGGAACAGGGTAGCCAACATATCATCACGGTGATGACCAAGTGCAATTTTTGTTGCGCCTAGTTCAGTTGCTGTACGGTATAAAATACCACGGCGTAGACGAGAGCATAGAGAGCACGTTGTTTTACCTTCTGGGATTTTCTCTTTTACGATGCCATAAGTATTTTCTTCAACGATTTTATAATCCACACCAATACTTTGCAGATATTCAGGTAAAACATGCTCAGGAAAACCAGGCTGTTTTTGGTCTAAATTGACGGCAACAATATCAAATTTAATCGGTGCACTTTGTTGTAAATTCAACAAAATATCGAGAAGCGTATAGCTGTCTTTACCACCTGAAAGACAAACCATCACTTTATCACCATCTTCAATCATACCGAAATCAGCAATTGCATTACCTACATTGCGGCGAAGACGTTTTTGCAATTTATTGAAATTATAAGTCTGTTTTTTATCTTGGTTTTGTTCTGTCATATTGATTTAGTTTAGCTAATAAAAAAGCTCTGAATCAACTTCAGAGCTTATAAATTCTGTGGTGCCTAGGGTCGGACTCGAACCGACACGGTTATTCACCGGCGGATTTTGAATCCGCTGCGTCTACCAATTTCGCCACCCAGGCATTTGGGTTGTTCTGAATTATACGTTTATCTTACTTCGTTGCAAGTAAAATTTCATTAAAAACGTGTGGTTGTTTTAAATTTCATCAACTTGTATTCAAAGATAAAAGGGAAGTTTAAAATAATTTGATACGTGGTCACAATTTATAAGTAAAATAAAAGCTTAGTATTTCTACTAAGCTTTATGATTATCTAATTAAGCAGTTTGACCAGCAAGGTTACCTAAATCTTTATCAATTAAGAATAAACCTTTGCCATCTTCGCCAAGAAGATTTAATTTGTCTAAAATACCGCTGAATAATTTCTCTTCTTCGTGTTGTTCTGCAACATACCATTGTAAGAAATTGAACGCAGAGTAGTCTTTTTCTTCAAAAGTTTTACCCACTAATTCATTGATTTTACTTGTGATCAATTTTTCGTGTTCATAAGTTAATTCAATGATTTCTTTTAATGATTTGTACTCATGCGCAGGCGCTTCAATTGCAGTGATTACCGCTAATGCACCAGTTTCATTTAAATAAGTGAATAATTTACGCATGTGTTGCATTTCTTCTGCAGCGTGTTCTGATAAGAATTTAGCTGCACCTTCAAAACCATTTTGTTCGCACCATGCACTCATTTGTAAGTATAGGTTTGAAGAGTAGAACTCAAGGTTCATTTGATCATTTAATAATTTGATTACGTTTGATGATAACATTTTGTATTCTCCTTTTAAAATTATAATGTTGCTAAATCACGATCGATAAAGTAAAGCGAACGACCGTCTTCACCCACCAAGTTAAATTTATCAATAATGCTATTGAATAATTTTTCTTCTTCGTGTTGTTCTGCAACGTACCATTGTAAGAAGTTAAAAGTAGAATAGTCTTTGTTTGCAAAAGTCACTTCAACTAATTCATTAATTTTAGAAGTAATGAATTTTTCGTGTTCAAGTGTGGTTTCAAACACTTCTTTAAGTGATTTGTAGTCATTTTTAGGTGCATCAATTTTACCTAAAAGTGGCATACCACTTGTTTCACTCACATATTTGAATAATTTTTGCATGTGTTCTAATTCTTCATCAGCATGACGAAGTAAAAATGCTGCAGCACCTTCGTAACCGTGTTTGCTACACCAAGAACTCATTTGTAAATAAACATTAGAAGAGTAGAACTCTAAATTGATTTGTTCATTTAACTTATCTGCGATTGCTTTATTAAGCATAACCAACTCCTTTCCTTATTAAGTAGAGATTAAAAATAAAAACAAGACTGCTTAACTTGTCATCGGTGTGCATTCTAATCTCACAAATGAGAATAATCAAGTATTTTTTGAAAAATATTTTTATAAGCTACTAATAATAAAAGAAAAATCAATGTTAATTATTCTCATTTGTGAGATGTTTATAAAATAAATTCTCATTATCAGATCAAGAATGATGAAATCTGCAGAATTGATGTACGCAATTGTATTCAGAATTCACGTAGCGTTATCTCAAAATTTCAGACTAATTCTAATTATTCCATTTCAAAGACATCCATTTATTTCTTTTATATCCATAACCCAAAATCACCTTATTTTAACCAGTGGCATAAAAGTAGGATAGTTATCCGTTTTGATTTGTGACGTATTCATATATTTAATTTAACATAATATACATTATGCGAAATCAATTACAAGGTTAGTAAAAGCTACGTATTAATAAGATCACAGAGTTATGCACAGGTCACGAATACTTCTCAAGCAATGCAAAATCTGAATTGGCAATACCTTGTAACAACATTAAATAATGATTTATACACTCTAAAGTTGTTATGTAAGGAAAAAATAAAGAAATTTATAGGTGTCAAATAATGATAACGCTACGTGAATTCTGCGTTATTTTATGAGGTGAATATCATCAGATTTAAAAAAGAAAAACGTAAATCTCATGGATAAGATTTACGTTTTTGATGATTGGCATTTGTGTGACTATGTAACGATGTGCATAAGGTTAAGATAACAGTTTTGCTCCGTATTCATAAACCTGTTGTAGTAAATTCAGTTTGGTTGGATTATCCGAATATTCCTCCGCTAACCGTTGTAGACTTTCCTCAAATTTAACCGCACTTTGTTCTAATTTACGTTGGCGATATTTTTGCCATTTGATTTGTTCTGCACGATTTAGAGTTTTGTAGAAATGTCTTGCTCGATAATGGAATAACAGTTCAGGAATTCGTTTATCTTCAAATGCTAAACCATGCTCAGCTAATTTTTCAGGCGGTAAATCGCGTAAAATAGCCATATTGTTTTTATCGGCATTGCTAAAGAAACCGTTATAAAGTTCAGTTTCTACATTATCACTTGGCTCAAATTTGCGCTCTTCTGAGAAGATTTCAATAACTTTCTCGCGTATATCTAAGGATTGACGTAATTTTGCTAAATTATCTAAGCATTGTTGTCTGTCTATCCCTAAACGAGCTGCATTTTCTGGCAGTAATGTTTTTGCAGGCGCCAAAATTGGGCATTTATTAATATGAACCAATTTTAATGGAACTGATGAAACTCCCCTTTCTTCTAGCTCACTTTTCTTGGTATATAAATCTTGGCGTAAATCAACCGCACTTTTACTGAGTAAATTATCAATATCACCTGATAAATCACAGACGATTACGGCATTTTGATTAGTTGGATGCCATGCTAATGGTGCTACCCAAGCACAATTGCCGCGATAATTGCCTAGCATGCCCGAAACGTGCACTAATGGTGTCATTTCAGCGGTGTCGATCAGTTTCTCAATTTCCTTTTTACCTCTATGCTCAAAGAAGAATTGAAATAATTTAGGCTGCTTTTCTTTGATTAATTTAGCCATGGCGATGGTTGCATACACATCCGCCATCGCATCATGGGCATTTTCATGCTCAATACCATTTGCTTTGGTTAGTTTTTCTAAGCGAAAGCTTGGCATACCATCATCGTCATAAGCCCAATTTATCCCTTCTGGACGCAGTGCATAGCAAGCTCGGACCAAATCCAGTAAATCCCAACGAGAATTACCATTTTTCCAGCTATATTCATAGGGATCAATGAAGTTACGGTAAAAGGTATAACGAGTCATTTCATCGTCATAACGAATATTGTTGTAGCCCATCACACAAGTATTAGGTTGTGAAAACTCAGCTAGAATTTTTGCGGCAAATTTAGGTTCAGGAATCCCCTTTTCATTACACTCTTGTGGCGTGATTCCTGTGACCATTACGGCTTCCGGGGCTGGCAAATAATCATTGGTTTGCTTGCAATACAACATAACAGGCTCACCAATAATATTAAAATCTGCATCGGTACGAATACCAGCAAATTGAGCTGGACGATCACTTGCCGGATTGATACCAAAACTTTCGTAATCGTAGATAAAAAAACTAAAATCGTTTGCCATAATTAAGCCAAAATTTTATCTAAATAATATAAACAGAAAATTGCTGAAAGGCTGATAATCACGCCAAACCAGTTAATTCTACTGATTTTTTCTTTGAAGAAAAATGCGCCTGTGATGGTGCCTAAACAAATAACACCAATGTTCATTCCCGCAAAAACTAAGGTTGGGTTTTGTCCGAAGCTTTGGTGCGCTTTAATGTAAAACAGGATATTAAAGAAATTCAATACACCTAAAATAATTCCACCAATAAAGCTTGGCACAGTCCATTGAGTGCGTTTTAGGAATAAATATAGGAACATGACACAAGCGGCTAATGAGAAAGCAATGAATAATGTGGTTGGGAATGCTCCCCCGCTTTTGGCTACTTGTTTGAATAAAATATCAATGGTGCCATAGCCAAACCAAACACCGATTAATCCTAAAATACCTTTAAAAGTGACCGCACTTTGTTCATTCGATTTGTTCAAGATACAGAATAAACCAATGAATGCTAAAATAATGCCAACAACTTTTGGCTGACTTAATGTTTCATGGAAGATAATAAAAGAGGCAACAATCGGTAAAAATAACGATAAACGTTGTGCTGCATCTGAACGCACGATACCCGCAAACTCAACGGCTTTAGACATAATGATAAATACGGTTGGTAATAAAATACCTAACGCCAGGAAAATAGGTGTACTATCACTTTGTGCTAAATATTCAGTAAATTCCAATCCTTTAAAATCAGGTTTGAGTAAGAAATAGCTTAATGAAATAGCAACAATATAGTTGAACGCAATGGCTTGTTCAATAATGATATTTTTCTTGCGAGCAATTTTGAGTAACACTGATACAGCAACACTACATAGAATGGCAAAAATAAGGTTATGCATAATTCGTCCTAAATTCTCATAAAAATCACAATAAAAAAGCGGCCAATTGCTTTGACCGCTTTAAAAAACTACTCTGTTGCGCCAAAGCCACGCAAACCAACCACATGTACTTGTTCTTGGTTGCCGGCGATTTTACGCACCAATTTATAGGTTGTCCCTTTTTCAGGGCTAATATTCTCTGGCGCAGCGATGAGTAATTGCATATCCAAACGTTCGCAAAGTTCGAACAAGGTGGAAATAGATTTACCATCTAAACGAGCTGCCTCATCCAAGAATAGTAAGCGGCATGGTACAATGTCTTTACCGCGAATACGGCGGCTTTCCTCTTCCCAGCTTTGTACAACCATTAATAGGATGGACATACCCGTACCGATCGCTTCACCTGTCGATAATGCGCCACTTTCAGCACGTAACCAGCCATCAGCACCACGAAATACTTCAACTTCTAGCTCAAGGTAATTACGATAATCCAATAATTCTTCACCGATAGTTTGTGCTGTGCGTTGCCCCATATCAATATGCGGGTTAATGCGTTGATAAAGTTTCGCAATGGCTTCAGAGAAGGTAATACGATTATCACTAAATAAATCTTGATATTCTTCCTGTTTACCTGATAGCGCATCAAGCAACATCGCATGTGTATCGCGAATATTGACTACTAAACGTACAGATTTCACTTGACCGAAGGCAATATTTTGTAAACCTTGGTTCAACATGCGAATACGATTTTGTTCACGTTGAATGGTTTTACGCATAATATTTGCCACACTTTCAGAACTGATCGCCAATTTTTTCTCACGGCCAGTCAATTCTTCTGTTAAGCGATTAAGCTCAATTTCCATTTGCTCAATAGCATCAATCGGATCATCAGTTTTAATAATATCCTGACGAATACGTTCACGAAGATGTTGATAGACAGCGATGAAGAAGCGGACTTTATTTTCTGGTTTACGGCTGTCTTCAGAAATACGCAATGCATCGCGGAGATATTCATTATCAGCCACTGCAGTACGTAGTGCACCTAATGCTTTATCCGACATTGAACGTAGTTCATCAGCAGATAAATAAGCTAACTCACGACGATTGAGTCGTTTTTCCACGTCGGAATTACGAGATAAACGGAGAACCACGCACCAGCTAACTTTCGCTGCCACAACTAACTCACGTTGAGTTTTGTAATCACGTTCCGCTTTGCGAATGCGTTTATTTAAGTTCTCCGCTTCACTTTCAATGAGCGTTAATTGTTTTTCAACATAAGAACGACGTTGACGACTGGTTGAAAGTTGTTGATACAACTCATCACGGCGATTTCTTGCACGTTCCTCTGCCCCTTCATCAGCACGCACGCCCAATTCACCAATCTCAGCAATTAATTCTTTTAACAATTGATTTTTACTCTCATAAGAACTTTGCAATTGGATAAATACTTGATTGTATTGTGCAAATTGGCTTTGTTTTTGACGTAATTGTTCACGTTGAGCATCACGTTGTGCCTGTAATTGCTCCAAACGTTGACGAAGTTGCTCATTAAGCTCTGATGTTTCCGCTTGCCCAGCATCTTCATAGCTAAAGTGATTTTTACGTTGCACCACATCCGCTAAAGCAAATACACGTTGCTGTACTTGTTTTTGACGTTCAACCGCTTGGGTTAAATCAGCTTTTAAGCGTTCATAGTTTTCTGGGTCACTTTGTAAGGTATTGGCAATCGGTTCTAATTGTGACAACGCAACGCCATGTTGACGAATAAAGCTTTCATCTTGTTCTGCAATATCTAGTTGTTCACGACATTCTTCAATGCGATCAAGTAATTCTTCATCAGCAAGCAAGTTAAGCTGTGGCATTAACTTATTCAACAATTGCATTTTTTCTTTGGCATTATCCAATTTAATGCGAATTTGTTGTTCAGTGCTTGAGAATTGATTTAGCTCACGCTCGATCTCATTGCGTTCTTGATTGATTTCCGCCATCACCTCTTCTGGGTTTGGTTGGAACGCAAGCGCTAGATGTAAGCCAACAAATTGACTAAAGTGTTCGTGTAAACGTTGACATTTTTGTACATCAAAGGCGATTTGTGCGTATTCTTCCGCAATTTCATCACGTTTAGCTTGTAATTCTTCTAAATGTTTTTCACGTGCAGCACGGCCGAATAATGGAATTTGTGGGAATTTTGAATAACGCAATTCACGATCAGACACTTGCACCACAACGCCCATTTCAAGCTCTTGGGCTGAAAGTACGCTGTCATCAAAGGCATTTGGGTCACCTTCGATTAAATATAAATCGTCTGGACAATCTTCTAAATTAGCTAATTGTTCGCGTACCGTGTTGAGATCACGCACAACGATAGCGTGACGTGCAGGACCATAAAGTGCAGAGAAATAAGGTGCATCTTCAATTGGTACATCATCATATAATTCAGAAAGCAATACACCGCCAAAGCGTTCTGCAAGCACATTCAAGCGAGCATCTTCAGAACCATCTGGCTGGCTTAAACGAGAAATTTGCTCGTCTAATTGTTGACGTTGCTTCTCTAAATTGTCACGTTGAATAGTCAGCTCACGTTCTTTCACCAATTGTGATTGCATAAAATGCATCACATCTTGGCTATGCTCGAAGGTTTCACCACTTTGCTCTTGTAAGCGTTCCAAAGCGGCTTGAGCAGTTAACCAAGCCGGTGCTTTACGAGCATTTTCTTCGTAAAGTGCGGTCAAACTTTCACGTTTTTGACGCAAGGTTGAACGGTTTTCTACTTGCTCAGCAAGTTCTTCATTCAAACTTTCAATGAGTTCTTCTTGTTCAGCGTGGTATGCTTCAAGTTCATCAGCAGTTTCTAAAGATAAATCAGCACGTTGATTAAAATCAGCCAATAATTTAACCGCACTTTGTTGTTGAGCATAGCGCTGCTCTAACTCATGTAATTTTGCGCGTAATTGCGGGGTTTGTTGCGCCTGAATTTTTTGTGTTGGATATTCACGCAATAATTCTTTAGCACTTTCCCAAGCACTTGAACGCGGCATATCACCAGCAATTTTGCACACTAACTGATAGGCTTTATCAAATTGCGATTTGGCTGCTTCAGAAATTGACATCTTATGCTCTAACTCAAGCACTTGCTCGGTAAGGCTTTCTGCATGGGCCGAAAATTCCGCTTGATAATCTTCCGCATTTTTCACGCTTAAATCCGCTAAACCACATAAGGTTTTCGCTTTTTCAAGTGCGGCAATTGCTTGTTGATATTGCAAGGCACGGGTTTGTTGTGCATCTAATGCTTGTTGATAATCCGCAAGTTGCGCACGTACTTGGTCAATTTCAAGTTCAGTTTGCTCAAATTGTGCTTGGCTTTCTTCAAGCTGTTCGGTTGCGGTTTCCACAACCATTTTTTGTTCTTCTAATTTTTCTGTAAGCTCAGCTACGTCTTCTTGATAGCGCGATACTTTTTCTTGATGGCGTAATGCATTTAATACCAAGTTCAGATGATCAGCCGCACTTTGATGATCAACCTCTAAAGTGCGTTCATTTTCTGCTAATTCAGCTGCTTCACGGCTTAAGTCA
>JAWHBY010000025.1:0-24532 GCA_032568935.1 Parahaemophilus parainfluenzae | reverse complement strand
TTATGTGGTGAAAGGATTAAATGCAACCATTAAATTGCCGGCAAGTTTAACTTCCTTAAAACCGATTCTAATTCTCCCGCTCTTTGGTACCTTGATTGTCGGCCTAGCCATGATTTATGTGATCAACCCGCCCGTTTCACAAATTATGACGACCTTAAGTGATTGGTTAAAATCCATGGGTGAAGTCAATGCGATGGTGTTAGGTGCGATTATCGGTGCGATGATGTGTATTGATATGGGCGGTCCAGTAAACAAAGCGGCTTATACGTTCTCCGTGGGAATGTTAGCCTCTCAAGTTCACACTCCAATGGCTGCCGCTATGGCAGCCGGTATGGTGCCGCCAATTGGTATGGCGATTGCAACTTGGATTGCACGCAGTAAATTTACCAGCAATCAACGTGATGCAGGTAAAGCTTCTTTTGTCTTAGGCTTATGCTTTATCTCTGAAGGCGCATTGCCGTTTGTGGCTGCCGATCCATTACGTGTGATTATTAGCTCGGTTATCGGTGGTGCAACTGCTGGCGCACTTTCAATGGCATTAAATATTTCTCTGCAAGCACCACACGGTGGTTTATTTGTGATTCCTTTTGTTTCTGAACCATTACTCTACTTAGGTGCAATTGCAATAGGTGCATTATTAACTGGCGTGATTTATGCGGTGATTAAGCCAAAAGTGACAGAATAATCGATTTTTTCGATTAAAAAGTGCGGTAATTTTTAACCGCACTTTTAATTTATCAGGTATAATTACAATGATTTAGGGAGGAATTATGGATAAGTATAATAAACTCCGCATTGAATGGGATTGTCGTCGAGGCATGCTTGAGTTGGATAAAATTATCATGCCTTTTTATAAAGCGCATTTTGACCAACTGACTGATAATAAAAAAGATATTTTTATTCGTTTACTTGCCAGTACGGATTTACAGCTTTTTTCGTGGTTTTTTAATGGCAGTCAATCAGAAGATGCTGAAGTGCAAGCGATGGTTGAATATATCCAGGATGTGCAGAAAACGAACGTTCGTTAATTTTTTGAAATTTTTTATACATAAGGAACTTTTCAATTTTAACTCTGTCTGATAAAGCAACAATAGCTTGCTGTCTTGAATATATGAAGGCGTGTTAGACGTAGCATAGGAGATATATGGCTGAACAGCTAACAGATCAGGCTTTGGTAGAAAGAGTGCAGCAAGGCGATAAAAAAGCCTTTAATTTATTGGTTTCTCGTTATCAAAATAAAGTAGCCGGACTTTTAACCCGCTACATTTCTCATAACGACATTCCAGATGTTGTACAAGAATCCTTTATTAAGGCTTATCGTTCCATTGAATCTTTTCGGGGCGATAGTGCATTCTACACTTGGCTATATCGAATTGCCGTAAATACGGCGAAAAACTACTTAACGGCACAGGGGCGCCGTCCACCGAGCGAAGATATTCTGGCTGAAGATGCCGAAGGCTACGATGTGGGAACCCATTTACGTGATGTAGATACCCCTGAAAATGAAATGTTATCTAGCGAACTTGAAAAAGTGGTATTTGATACTATTCACAGTTTGCCAGAAGATTTAAGAACCGCGATTACCTTGCGTGAGCTTGAAGGGTTAAGCTACGAAGAAATCGCAGAAATAATGGATTGCCCAGTAGGCACTGTACGTTCTCGCATTTTCCGTGCTCGGGAAGTGATTGAGAACAAAATACAACCGCTTATGCAACGTTAAAATAAAGTCGGAGTTTATAAAATGCAAAAAGAGTTACTTTCAGCCTATATGGATGGAGAAGAAGTCAGTGCCGAGTTGACGGAACAACTTTGTCAGGATAAAGATTCACAAGAGTCTTGGGCGGTGTATCACACAGTAAGAGCAGTTATGCGTAAAGAGTCACCAGTATTATTAGGTGCTAATTTTACCGCGAAAATGGCTGATTTAATTGAATTAGAAGAAGTAAAACACGTTGAGATTACTGTTTCTCAACCAACACCAGAAGAAGCAGACAGCTTACCATTCGTGCAAAAATTAAAAGCATTCTTTGCACCAATGACACAAATTGCGGTGGCTGCAGGTGTGTGTTTAGTGGCAGTAGTAGGTGTACAATCATTCAATGCAAAAAGCACATCGGTTACACCTGAAAACCCAGTTTTACAAACCTTACCATTTAACAATTCTGTTCAAGAAGTAAGTTACAACGCTCCGACCAAAGATGTAGCCACTTCGGAACAGGTTGAACAAAAAAATCGCCGTATTGGTACGATGTTACAAAACTATGAATTACAGCGTCGTATGCATGCAGACAGCTTAAATGTGGGTAGCAACCAAGCGAAATAATTACAGCAATTAATCGATAATTCACCACCTTAGGCGTGGTGAATTTTTTTATGGATCAATTGATTTATTTATGAAAAAAACGTTTCTCAAATTAACCGCACTTTTAGGCTTATTCTTGTTGCCTTTCACGGCATTTGCAGAAGAGCCAATCCAGTCATTAAATAAAATGTCGCAAGCCATGCGAGATTTAAATTATGAGATTGCTTTTGTGCAAACGACACCAACGAATATGGACTCGTTCCGCTATCGCCATATTAAGCAAGGGCAAAAAGTGTATGCGCAGTTGGTGACATTAGATGGTGAACAGCAAGAAATCATCCAGCGCGGTAATTTAGTCAGCTATTTCCAGCCGGGTTCACGTGCTTTCACGATTAACAGTGGTGAGATTGTGGATGCACTTCCTGCGGTCATTCGTACTGATTTTAGCAAGCTGAGTCAGAATTATGATTTTATTAAGCTTGGAAAAGACCGAATTGCAGGTCGATTTGTTGATACCATTCGTATTGTGCCAAAAGACGATTTTCGCTATCAATATCTCGTTTTCTTAGATGAAGAAAATGGTTTGTTATTGCGTGGCGATATGCTTGATCGAGAAGGCAAGTTACTTGATCAGTTCCGTGTGGTGACGTTATATATCGATGATCGTCTGCGTGGTTTAACCGATTACCTTAATAAGGTATCAGTGCCGCCACTTTTAAATGAAGGAAAGCAAGAATCATCGCTTTCAATCAATTGGAAAACTGATTGGTTACCACAAGGGTTTGATTTAATTCGCCAGAATCAAGATGTGATAGATGGTGAAGTGATTGAAAATGCGTTATTTAGTGATGGTCTTTTCACTTTTACACTTTATATCAATAAAGCTGATAGCACCGCTGCAAAAGAAAACACGTGGAAACAAGGGGCTTACACGATTTACAGTGAAGTCATAGGTGATAAAGAAATTACCTTTATCGGACAGCTTCCAATTGCTGCAGCTAAACGAATTGTACAAGGTGTAACATTCCTAAAATAATTCAGTAGCAGTGAGAAAGTTGCTATTTTGTTTCCCCTTGCTATACTTTCTTCACCTAATGGATTTTGATAGCTAAACCCCGTCCTGCGGGGTTTTGTTTTATCAAGTGCGGTCATTTTTTTTAAGGTTTTTACAATGAATAATCCCTTTCCTCTTCTTGGCATCACTGGTTACAGCGGTAGTGGCAAAACCACATTATTGGAAAAATTACTTCCTCAATTAATCAAAAAAGGTCTACGTGTTTCAGTCATTAAACACAGCCATCACAACGCTCACGTGGATAAAGAGGGCAAAGACAGTTGGCGAATGAAAGAGGCGGGGTCTGCGCAAGTTATTATGGCTTGTGATACTCGTTGGGCATTAATGACAGAAACCCCTCAAGCGCCGGTTTCTTTAGCTTATTTAAGCCAACAATTTGATCGTCATTTAACGGATTTAGTTTTGGTAGAAGGATTTAAACAAGAACCCATTCCAAAGATTCTATTGCATCGACAAGAGATGACAAAACCTTTGCCGGAATTAGATGAAAACGTGTTGGCTTTAGCAACAGATTATTCGCTTGAAACTGACCGCACTTTATTAGATATTAATCACATTGAACAGATCGCTGAGTTTATTTATCAATGGTGGAAAAAGACACAGTAATAGAATGTCAGCATTATAAAGGGCTGGCTTGGGTAGCTTCCATGGCTTTGTTTATGCAAAGCTTGGATGCGACTATTTTAAATACTGCCTTACCCACCATTGCAACAGATCTGCAAACCCCTGTCTTTGAAATGCAAATGGCGATTATCGCCTATTCTCTTGCCGTAGCCTTATTTATTCCTTTAACTGCTTGGGCGGCAGCTAAATTTGGTACGCTTACTGTTTTCCGCTCAGCAGTTTTTACCTTTGTATTCGGTTCAGTCGCTTGTGCGATGGCCACTTCTCTCGAGACCCTTGTGCTTGCACGGATTCTCCAAGGTATTGGCGGTGCGTTTATGATGCCGGTTGCTCGCCTTGCGATTATTCAAACCGTACCGAAAAATCAATTAATTAATGCCTGGAATTTAATGGCGACAGCGGGATTGATTGGCCCGATTCTTGGTCCAATTTTAGGTGGTTGGCTTGTGGTGCATACATCATGGCATTGGATTTTCTTAATCAATATTCCGATTGGCATGTTAGGCTTTTGGGCTGCGGCTAAAGTGATGGGCAATCATAAGGGTAATGCGAATAAGTTAGACTGGACGGGCTTTTTGCTCTTTGCGTTTGGTTTAGTTGGGCTCACTCTTGGGCTTGATTTACTCGGAGAAAGTCACCGTGACAATATGACCACATACAGTGCATTGTCGGTTGGTATTGCATTATTGGTCGCCTATTATTTTTATGCGAAAGGTAATGAACGTGCCATTTTGCCGTTATCTCTTTTCAATACAAGAACATTCCGATTAGGCATTGCAGCCAATATCTTTATTCGTCTTTCTGGCTCAGCTGTGCCGTTCTTATTGCCATTAATGTTCCAACTTTCCTTTGGTTATTCAGCTGAAGAGTCAGGCTGGTTGCTTGCACCCATTGCGCTAATGTCTGTCGTATTTAAACGCTTTATTGGGCATATTTTAAATATGCTAGGTTATAAAACCACACTAATTTTATCGTCACTTTTAATGGCAGCCTCGACGGTTTCAATGTCATGGCTTGATACCTCATCATCAACGACATGGATTATATGTAATCTGATGTGGTACGGTGCCTGCATGTCGATGATTTTTACCTCAATTAACACTCTTACCGTTGGCGACCTATCACAGGCACAAAGCGGTGTAGGCTCAACGGTGCTGAGTATTGTGCAACAAGTAGGAATCGGATTTGGTATCGCTGTGGCATCTATTATTTTGACGTTATATCGTCAATTCATGGGTAACGACGGCGATGCATTACAACATGCTTTCAGTTACACGTTTCTGACCACTTCTGTTTTTGCTATTGCATTAGTTTGGATATTGAGTTATTTACGCAAAACAGACGGGGATCATTTGCGAAAAAAACGCTAATATTAAATGCCTTAGTCTAATTTGTTATAAGAAAGATCTTTTTCTTATTTCTTAAAAGTTTGATTTGCTTATATCTTAAGTAAAATTTTATATTCATGTTTGGGTGTTTTGTCCGATTAAAGAAGGAAAACTTATGAAATTAAAAGCGACCTTAACTCTTATTGCAGCTAGTTTGTTTTTAGCAGCTTGTGATCAATCTGGTTCTGCGACAAAAGAAAATGCAAAAGCAGAAACAGCAAAACCTTCAGGTAATAATACATTTGTGTACTGTACAGCGAAGGCACCACTTGGCTTTAGCCCAGCATTAGTAATGGAAGGTACATCTTACAACGCAAGTTCACAACAAGTGTATAACCGTTTGGTTGAATTCAAAAAAGGCTCTACTGATCTTGAGCCAGCCTTGGCTGAAAGTTGGGAGATCAGTGACGATGGTTTAACTTACACGTTCCATTTGCGTAAAGGGGTGAAATTCCATACGACAAAAGAATTTACGCCAACACGTGATTTTAATGCGGATGATGTGCTCTTTTCTTTCCAACGTCAGTTAGATCCTAACCACCCTTATCACAATGTATCGAAAGGGACTTATCCGTATTTCAAAGCAATGAAATTCCCAGATTTATTAAAATCAGTTGAGAAAGTGGATGACAATACCGTTCGTATCACCTTGAATAAAAAAGATGCGACTTTCTTAGCAAGCTTGGGCATGGACTTTATTTCTATTTACTCAGCTGAATATGCAGATGCGATGCTGAAAGCGGGTAAACCAGAAACGATTGATAACAAACCGGTTGGTACAGGTCCGTTTATTTTTGTGGATTACAAAACTGACCAAGCGGCACAATACGTAGCAAATGAAACCTATTGGAAAGGTCGTACACCACTTGATCGTTTAGTGATTAGCATCGTACCAGATGCGACGACGCGTTATGCGAAGTTACAAGCGGGTTCTTGTGATTTAATTCTCTTCCCGAATGTGGCGGATTTAGCCAAAATGAAAACTGATCCAAAAGTACAGCTTTTGGAACAAAAAGGTTTGAACGTGGCATATATCGCATTCAATACGGAAAAAACACCGTTTGATAACGTAAAAGTGCGTCAAGCATTGAATTATGCAGTAGATAAAAAAGCGATTATTGAAGCGGTTTATCAAGGTGCGGGTACGGCAGCGAAAAATCCATTGCCACCAACAATTTGGAGCTATAACGACGAAATCCAAGATTATCCGTATGATCCAGAGAAAGCGAAACAACTTTTAGCGGAAGCAGGTTATCCAAACGGTTTTGAAACGGACTTCTGGATTCAACCGGTGGTACGTGCGTCTAACCCAAATCCAAAACGTATGGCTGAACTTGTGATGGCAGACTGGGCGAAAGTTGGCGTAAAAGCAAATCCAGTAACGTTTGAATGGGCTGACTATCAAAAACGTGCTAAAGCAGGCGAATTAACAGCAGGTATCTTCGGTTGGTCAGGTGATAACGGTGATCCGGATAACTTCCTTTCTCCGTTACTTGCGAGTGCTAATGCTGGCAACTCAAACTTTGCACGTTTCAAAAATGCTGAATTTGATGCTTTATTAGATAAAGCGATTGGCTTAACTAATAAAGATGAGCGTGCGGCACTTTATAAACAAGCACAAGTGATTTTCCATGAGCAAGCACCATGGATTCCAGTTGCACACTCTGTTGGTTTCGCACCACTAAGCCCTCGCGTAAAAGGCTATGTACAAAGCCCATTTGGCTATGATGCGTTTTATGGCGTGAGTGTTGATGGTAAATAATTAACGGACTATACTAGCCCTTGCAACTGCAAGGGCTTTTTGTTTTCAAGCAAAAGGAGAAAGAAAATGGACTTACATGATATTCGAGAGGATTATTGCAAACAGGCACTTTCTCAGCATGATTGCGATCCCAATCCGATAAAACAATTTGAAAAATGGCTCAATGAAGCAATTACAGCCAAAGTAAATGAGCCGACAGGTGTTAATGTCGCGACAGTCAATGAAGATGGTCGTCCAACAAGTCGAATGGTACTGTTGAAAGAAGTGAATGAACAAGGCTTTGTATTTTTCACAAATTATCACAGCCGAAAAGGTCGAGCTATAGAACATAATCCTTTCGTCGCCCTGACATTCTTTTGGCCTGAATTAGAACGTTCTGTTCGCATTGAGGGCAAAGCCGAAAAAATCTCGCCAGAACAATCAGATGAATACTTTGCGACTCGCCCTTACACCAGTCGAATTGGTGCTTGGGCCAGCGAGCAAAGTACGGTCATTTCTAGCCATAAATCTTTATTAGCAAAAGCGGCTCTGATTGCAGCAAAACACCCATTAAATGTGCCTCGCCCACCACATTGGGGCGGTTATCTTGTGATTCCTGATCGTATCGAATTCTGGCAAGGTCGCCCAAGTCGTTTACATGACCGAATTTGTTATTTATACAATGATGGGAAATGGGAAAGAGAGCGGTTATCGCCATAAACTCCTTAAAAATATGCTAAAAAAACAACCGCACTTTGATTTCTCAACCAAAGTGCGGTTAATTTTTACGTTATTTTTATTTACCAATGATTTCTGATAAATCAACTTTGCGGTTTTCGTAACGAGAGCGGGTACACGCATCAGCAGTGGCGATAGCTGCACGAGCGGCTTCACCGGTGAGTAATTTTACAAATTCCTCAGTTGGTTCCATACCATGGAGAATGTCATTTAAATAACGCATTTCTTTTTTCATGATAGAACTCAACCAGAGCGGTGTACGTTTACCTGGTTTACCGTATTGAATAGCACCGTCCATTTCTGTGCTGTTGTAAATACGGGTACGGTCATCATCTTCTTCTTGGGTTTCGTGAATGAGGAAATAGGTGTCTTTTCCATCTACACGAAGGGTACCTTTGGTATTGTACATATCAAGCTTGATCGCGCCTTTTTCCCCTTGAATTAATACATAATGCTCACCCCAACGGAAAGCGGAACCCCATTCTAGAACTGCGAAGCGATTATCATCATATTCCATGGTGACAAAAATCATATCGTCTTCATCACCGAATTTTTTGCCTTTGTGTGCAACATTGGCAGCTGCCATGGTAACGGTTTTTGGCATACCACCCATAATGAATTGTACGCAGTCTAATTCATGAATATGGTGATATAAGTGACCGCCAGATTTTTCACGGATTTTTTTCCATGAAATGGTTGGTTGTTGTTCTTCCCAACCGTTACGTGCAGTGTGGCAGTAAAGCACTTTACCGATCAAACCTTGATTGATTAATTCTTTGGCATGGTGAACACCGTTAAAGAAGTTCATCACGTGGCCAGCCATAAAGGTGACGCCATTTTCTTCGCAAGCACGCACCATGTCGTCACAGTCTTGATAGCTTAAGGCAATAGGTTTTTCACAGAAAACATGTTTTTTGTTTTTCGCCGCAAGAATGACCGGTTCTTTGTGTAAGTAGTTTGGGGTGGCGACAATCACACAATCCACCTCAGGGGAAGTGACTAATTCTTCAAGCGATTTTGCCGCTACGCATTGTAATTCTTGAGCAATGGTTTCACCATTTTCAGGGTCGTATACCATTGTAATCTGTGCATCATCAAATTCATTCATGAAACGGGCTAAATCCGCACCAAAATAGCCAACGCCAACAACACCATATCGCATCATAATAAACTCCTTATTTTTTCACTGAGATTTGTTTTTCCGTTACCATGGATTGCTTCGCTGCTTCTGCAACTTCGATGGCTTCAGTTAAACATAGACTTAATGGGCTGGTTTTTCCTTGTGTTAAGTGCTCTACCACGCTTTGCACTTCGATTTCAGCCGCTCGGCTTAACCAAAGTTGGCAAGGTGCATGGGTGACATTATATTGCTGAGTGCCTTTAGCACTTTCGCGTAAAGATAAATCAGCCTCAAATTCATCAAATAAATCAACGTGTTCTATTTTTCCATCTAGATAATTAAATGTGACACTTGAGGTAAAGAAATTGACTTCAATCACACCGTTTTCACCATGAATTTGAATGCCCCATTGGTGTAATCGATAAGCCGTGCCCATTTCGAGCGAACCTAATACGCCGTTTTTAAAACGTAATAACAACTGCAACACATCACGGCTGTCTGGCGTATCGTGATGCGCTTGATTAGCCGCTTGAGCAAAGACCGCCTCAATATCGCCTAATAACCAACAGAGTAAATCCAGTTCGTGAATAAGGTGGAAAAGCTCGCCGCCCGTAAGATTGGCATCTAATTTCCACCATTCTTTGTTTGGTAGATTTTCAATCCAACGCTGACGCATGGCACGAGCTACCGTAATGCGGCCTAATTTTCCTTGTTCTAAAGCCGCTTTGACTTTCAACATGCCAGGTAATGTACGTTCTAAATGGCCCACAAAAATGAATTTGCCTTTTTCTTCGGCAAGACGGCGTAAATGTTGGCCTTGAGAAGAGCTTAAGGTAAAAGGCGTTTCAATAAAGACATGACAGCCAGCGTTTAACGCCAAAATAGCCGGAGAATAATGGGCGTAGTTTGGTGTGGCGATGATCACTAAATATGGTTTAGTTTCAGCCAACATTTCTTCCACACTAAAAAAGGCTTGGCTGCCGTATTGGTCTGCGAGTTTTTGTGCAAGAGAAGGGTTGATATCGGTCACCGCAATTAAGTTTGCTTGGGCTTTGTCAAATGCTGAAGCCAACTGAACACCAAAAAAGCCGCAGCCGATTAAGGCGATTTTTAATCCATTAGTTTGCATCATGCCCTCCTTGTTGTAAGCGTTGGCGAATACTTTGGAAATATTGCAAGATCGCACGTTGCATGCGTACCAAATCATGCGCTTCTACCGCATCAATTAATTCGCGATGCTGCATGGCTGATTTTTCAGGAGAAAGTGTTGGTGGCGGTAAGCCTTTTTCTACTTGCTGATAAATTTGCCAAAACGCATCTAAATATTGAATCAGTAACGGGTTATTTAATGGTTCATACAGTTTTAAATGAATGTGGTATTCATCTTTAGGGGAAAATTTTTGCTCACGGGCATTTTTTTCCATGTTTGCCACTGATTTTTGCAAAAGTGCGGTCTGTTCTTGGCTAATTTTTCCTAAAACCATCGGAGCGAAACCGTATTCCAAAATTTCCCGAATATCCAAAATATTAATCAGCTGATTATGATCATTATGTAAATTCAGCTGGGTGTGAAAGCTTAATCCACGGATCATTGGTACAAGAGAGGATTCACTCACAAAGGTGCCGACGCCATGGCGAATGTCTAAAATGTGTAGCGCCTCTAAAGATTTAATGGCCTCACGCAAACTGGAACGGCTCACGCCAAGCTGTTCAATCAGCTCATTTTCTGTTGGCATCAAATCGCCGGATTTAAGATTTTGTTTGATGATGAGTGATTTGATTTTATCCTGCAAAACGAGACTTGCTTCTTTTTTACTTGTTTTTTTCATTTCTTTTCTCATTTTCTAATCTATTTTCTGAATTTGTGATCCAGCTCTCATTCTCTCTAATTGACATAAGACATCATACGTCTTATCTTTGGTTATGCAAGCAGAAATTAGCAGTGATTTTAAATTCTGTGATCTAAACCACAAAATTCTCAAATACAAGGAAAGGAGGTTGTTATGACAACATCACTACCATGGTATAAAGAAGTCAGTCCTACGCAAAAAAAAGCGTTATTTGCGGCTTGGTTAGGTTATGTTTTTGATGGCTTCGATTATATGCTTATCACTTATGTGCTTTTAGATATTCAAAAAGAATTCGCTATGAGCACAACGGAAACATCTACATTATTACTTGCAGCGTTCGTCGCACGTCCATTAGGTGGGGCGATTTTTGGTAGTTTTGCCGATAAATATGGTCGTCGTTTGGCGATGATTGTTTCCATTATCACGTATTCCGTTGGCACATTCTTGTGCGGTTTATCCACCAGTTATATTTGGCTTTTCATTTTCCGTATGATTATTGGTATGGGGATGGCGGGTGAATATGCTTGTTCTTCCTCTTATGCCATTGAAAGTTGGCCACAACATTTACGTACAAAAGCCAGTGCATTTTTAGTAAGTGGCTTCTCTATTGGTAATATTCTTGCTTCTCAAGTGATCCCTTGGGTGTCTCAAACTTATGGTTGGCGTATGGCTTTCTTCATCGGTTTAGCGCCAGTCGCCTTAGTGCTTTACGTTCGTCGCCATGCACCTGAAAGTGAAGAATGGGCACAAGCAAAAGCGGCGGGTAAAGTGAATAAAGTTCCACTTACAGACCTATTCACTAAAAAACAATTACCAATTACCTTAATTATTTTCTTAGTTTGTTATTCAATTTTCTCCGTAAACTGGCCGGTAGTAGGGTTGCTTCCACTTTATCTCAAAGAAAACGGCTATGCTGAAAATGTGAAATCACTGATGTTTTGGGCGGGCTTTGGTATCCTTATCGGTACTTTAATTGCTGGCTTTATCGGTGATAAATTGGGTGAGAAGAAAACCTTTGTATATAGCTTATTGTTATCACTTTTCTTCCTCTTCCCAGTATTCTATTTGCCAGAAAATAATGTATTAGCGCTTGGTGCGTTGCTCTTCTTCTTACTTGCAACTAACCTAGGGATTGCCGGTTTAGTACCAAAATATATGGCGACTTTCTTCCCGGCTGAAATGCGAAGTACAGGTATTGGTTTCATCTATAACTTTGCCGCGATCGGTGGTGGGGTGTCTCCTGTGATTGCCGCCGCACTTAGTGAAAGAGTCGGACTTGGTTCAGCTCTTGTGTATGTGACCTTATTCTGGACAATTGTCCTTGTTGCTCTCGTTGGATTAAGATTGCCAGAACGTATTCAAGCACGTGTGCAACGATAAAAAACGAAAGCAAAACAGACCGCACTTTTAGGTGCGGTTTGTTGTTTATACAAAAATAGTTTGAAGCGTGTCACAAATTTGTTAAAAATATGTTTCAATTTTTTCGGTTAAATGCTAATTAATGATCTCCCCTATCGTTTTATAGGAGATTGTATATGCAAACTCAACAAACCTTTCTCTCTAAATATAAAAGTCTTCTTATTCTTTCCTTAGACTTTGTCTTCATGTTGGTATTAATCAAAATACTGCCGTTTTCTTCCCAAGAGAACCGCGGGTTAGCCCTGCTGATTTTTATTGGTATTTTGTGGTTAACGGAAGCCTTTAATATTACCGTAACATCCCTGATGGTACCTGTTGTGGCCATTGGATTAGGCTTGATTAATACACAAAAAGCGCTTGCACCATTCTCTACCCCAATTATTTATATGTTCTTTGGGGGATTTGTGGTAGCTGCGGTGCTGCAAATTCAGAATCTAGATAAGATTATTGCGAATTACATTATCCGTTTGGCGAAAGGAAACTTAAAACTTTCTATCACCTATCTATTTACTGCAACTACATTTCTTTCTATGTGGATTAACAACACCGCTGTGGCAGCCATGATGTTACCGCTCACGATGGGGATGTTAAAAGGTATCAATGCAGAGAAAAATCATCGGTTGTACGCCTTCGTATTATTAGGCATGGCATTTAGTGCCAGTATTGGTGGAATTGGTACCTTGGTGGGAAGTGCGCCGAATGCGATTTTGGCATCTCAAATTCAAGTGACCTTCACGGAATGGCTAGGTTACGGTTTCCCGGTGATGGTATTGCTTGTACCTTCAATGATTTTTTCTTTATGGGTAATTCTACGTCCAGACTTTTCTGTGGAATTTAATCCATCACTTGAGAAAGTCAGCTTTAACCGAAAAAATATCATTACCTTACTGATCTTTATCGGTATGGCGATTATGTTACTTTTCAGCTCTCTCTTAAACCCATGGATTAGTGCTTTCCTTGAATTACCGAAAAAAATCGAAAACTTTGATACGGTGATTGCACTATGTGTTGTGATCTTTATTTGTATTTCAGGCGTGGCGACTTGGAAAGAAATTCAAGAGCGTGTTGAATGGGGCGTGCTCGTTTTATTTGGTGGTGGTTTGACACTCAGCATTGTGATGAAAGATTCGGGTGCCAGTAAGATTATGGCGGATAGCATCGTTCAGTTTGTACAAACCAAACCACTTTGGGTACTTTGCTTTGTGATAACCGCATTTATTATTTTCTTAACAGAATTCACATCGAATACCGCCAGCGCTGCATTGATTATGCCAATTGTGATTTCAGTGGCACAATCCATGAATTTACCACCTATTGCTTTAGCCGCAATTATCGCTTGTGGGGCAAGTTGTGCATTTATGTTGCCAATCGCAACGCCTCCAAATGCCATTGTGTTTGCAACAGGAAATGTGAAACAACTTGATATGGCGAAAGTCGGTTTGATTTTAAATCTATTCTGTATCGCCATTATCGGCAGCATGACTTATTTTGTTTGGTTGTAAATGTGGTTAAAACTGACCGCACTTTATTAGCTTATAAAAGTAAACCGCACATCAAAGTGCGGTTTATTGTTTAATAATGTGGAGGCGGCGTTTCTTCTGATTGGCTAGCAATGTTAGAAGGTTGCATATCTTTTAATTTGCCGGCGAGATAGCGGAGTTGAAGTTGAATTTTATCCATATCAAACTGTTGTTGAACTAATGCTTGGTTTAGCTCGTCTAAAAGTTGTTCTTGAAACGCAATTTTCATTTCAAGTTCAGCAATGCGATCTTCTAAAATTTGTTGATTTTGCATAAAATTTCTCTAATTTTTAAAAAAA
Source organism: Parahaemophilus parainfluenzae (assembly GCA_032568935.1). Lineage (GTDB taxonomy): Bacteria > Pseudomonadota > Gammaproteobacteria > Enterobacterales > Pasteurellaceae > Haemophilus_D > Haemophilus_D parainfluenzae_AE. Next base: position 10,456 of record JAWHBY010000025.1, on the reverse strand, counting down.
TGTTGTGAATTTGGTCAATACGATTTAACCTATTCGCTATTCCATTTCTATTATAAAGGATCAAGCAAAATGTTGAAAATTCAAAAGCTTTCTCTTGCTGCACTTATGGTAAGTGCGGTCGTTTCAGGTTCTGTTTTTGCAGAAGATAAAGCTGCGCCAAGCGCAAGTGATGCGTCTTATGCTGTAGGTGCATTAATGGGTAACCAAGTAAAAGATTTAGTGGAAGCTCAAAAAGAAGTGATTCAATACGACAATGCACGTATTTTAGATGGCTTAAAAGATGCATTAGAAGGTAAAGTTGATGTTCGTAAAGACGAAAAAATTCAAAAAACCTTAGATGGCATTCAAGAGCAATTAGTGTCTGCGGCGAAAGCAAAAGTAGAACAACAAGCGAAAGCTGCAAAAGAAGAAGGCGATAAATACCGCGCTGAATTTGCGAAAAAAGATGGCGTGAAAAGCACCAAAGACGGCTTACTTTACAAAATCACTGAAGCGGGTAAAGGTGACGCGATTAAAGCTACGGATACTGTGAAAGTACATTACACCGGTAAATTACCAGATGGTAAAGTATTTGATAGCTCTGTTGAACGTGGTCAACCAGTTGAGTTTAAATTAAACCAAGTGATCAAAGGTTGGACTGAGGGTCTTCAGTTAGTGAAAAAAGGCGGTAAAATCGAATTAGTGATTCCACCTGAATTAGCTTACGGTAAACAAGGTGCTGGCGATGCAATTCCACCTGATGCAACACTTTACTTCGATGTTGAAGTATTAGACGTTAATCCTAAAAAATAATCCTTAATTCGACCGCGCTTTGTCCAAAGTGCGGTCATTTTCCCTACCAGATTTGAAAAATGATACTAACCGATAGACAACCTTTCACTGATGAAGATCGTGCTATTCTGATTTCCTATAAAGCGGTAGTTGATGGCGTGAGCGCGTTGATTGGCAAGCATTGTGAAATCGTTTTACACTCTTTGGAAGACATTGAGCATTCCGCCATTTGTATCGCCAATGGGCATAATACCAATCGTCAAGTGGGTTCACCTATTACGGATTTGGCCTTGAAATCTTTGCGTAACATGCAAAGTGAGAGTGTGTCTAAGCCTTATTTCACCCGTGCTAAAGGCAATGTGTTGATGAAGTCTGTGACCATCGCCATTCGAAATAGCAAACAACGCATTATTGGTTTACTTTGTATCAATATTAATTTGGATGTGCCGGTTTCTCAATTTATGCAGGCCTTTATGCCAACGCAGGAGCAAAATGAAACCTCTTCCGTCAATTTTGCAAGTTCAGTGGAAGAATTGGTGGCACAAACGGTAGAAAAAACCATTGAAGAAGTGAATGCAGATCGCTCGGTTTCAAACAATAATAAGAATCGTCAGATTGTGATTTCACTTTACGAAAAAGGTATTTTTGATATTAAAGATGCGATCAATTTAGTGGCTGATCGCCTCGTGATTTCTCGCCACACCGTGTATTTGTATATTCGTCAAATCAAACAAGAGCAAGAGTAATGAACTATGTTCTCGCCGTGAAAAGTCCCGTTTATGGAAAACAAGGGGCTTTTCTTGCCTATCAATTTGCCCAAGCTTTACTCAAAAAAGGGCATGCCATTAGCCAAATTTTCTTTTTCCAAGACGGTGTGAGTAATGGCAATGGCTTGGTTTATCCTGCCAATGATGAATTTAATCTCACGCAAGCTTGGCAAGTCTTTTCAACGCAACATCATATTCCTTTGCATTTATGTGTAGCTGCTTCGCAACGTCGTGGCGTAGTGGATGCGCTTACAGCAAAAGATACGGATCATACGAATCTTGCAGAAGGTTTTGAGATTACAGGCTTAGGCGAGTTTATGGCGATGGCATTAAAAGCAGATCAGGTGGTAACATTATGAAGCTGGCATTCTTATTTCATACCGCACCACATGGAAACGCGATTTCTCGTGAAGGTTTAGATGCTTTGCTCGCGGCAACAGCATTTTGTGATGAAGAGGAAATTGGTGTCTTTTTTATCGATGATGGCGTATTAAATTTACTTGATGGGCAAAATCCTGAGTTATTGTTACAAAAAGATTTTATCCGCACCTTTAAATTATTAGATTTATACGATATTGAACAGCGCTTTGTCTGCGCCGATTCGCTCGACCAATACAATTTACAAGCTGAACAACTTATTATTTCTGCTGAAAAAATTGACCGCACTTCGCTGATCAATAAACTTAGCCAAGCAGAAAAAGTGTTTACGTTTTAAGGAATATTATGCTTTATACCTTTTCTCAAGCTCATTATTCTGAGACAGAACTTCAACGTTATTTAACTGAAATCACGGAAAATGATGCGGTGGTTTTATGGCAAGATGGCGTGTTGCTAGCGGTAAAGTACGGAGAAATGTTTACTCAATGCAAAGGACAATGTTTTATGCTGGAACAAGATGTTTTAGCCCGAAATTTAACCGCACTTTTGCCAGAAAACAATCAAGTGCGGTCAATTTCATTCACAGATTTAGTGGATTTAACTGCTCAATATTCGCCTCAAATCGCCTTATAGCGGGCGTTCTTTCGGTAACAAGAGCGGTAGTACCATAACAGAATAAAGCGCTAAGCCTGCGGCCATTAAGCAGGTAATTTCTAATCCTCCTGCACGTAACCATTCGCCAAATCCCATATCATTCACTAGCGTTGCATAAAAGATTCCCGCTACGACGGTATAACAAAATCCAATTAATACCGAAATTAATGCGATGGCTTTTACGTGATAACTCGCATAACGGTGAAATGCTGCCCAAAGTGTAATGAGAAAAGTCGGTACCGCAGCCACGATAAAGACGGTAACCGCTGAAGGCTGAAATCCATCGGCATCATTGTTTGCGAACATTAGGCCAATAGTGCCGATAATTTGAATAATCAACGGTAAAAGAATAAATGCTTTAAGATATTTTTTCATGAGATGTCCAGTTAATAGAAAAACGGAAGCATTGTATCAATCAAATGAAAGACAACCAATCTTTTCCCTATTCGGTTTTTATTACATCCACTAATGTGGGTTGAACGATTGAGGCGTAATCTTGTGTGTTAAGAATAATGGAGCGTTCTAATATACCTGCATTAAATGCCAATTCATCATAACGAGAAAGTAAGCTAGGATCAGCAATTAATAACAAATCAGGATGAAAGCTAAAAGGCGGAATTGCACCAAATACACAGTCAGTTAGGGTGTCTACTTCTGCTGGACTAGCAAGTGATGCTTTCGTGCCACCCAAATAGGCCGCTACTTTGCTTAAATCAGATTGTTGATCAGCTGGTAATATAACTAATACTGCTTGTTTTACGCCATTCCCTTTTACTTTTCATACCAAGGCTTTTGCCCCTTGCCCTAATTCTGTACCCCGGATTTTAGCTACTTCTTCTGATTTTCCTGCTGTGGGATGTTCAACCACACGATAGCGTGCTTGATGCTTATCCAAAAGCGCGGTCAATTTTTCAAATGTTTTTACAGACATGAGTGATTCCTTCAATAGCAATGTTTAATTAGTTTAGCAAGGATTGATGTATGTGAAAATCACAGAAAAATAATTAATCTTTTGAGTCGTATTTATTATGAGATAGACAAATACCTTTATGCCCCGTACTATGTTTCTTTTTCTTTGGTATCGATTATGACTCGAATTAATCTTGTTCCGCCAGCGGAGCTTTGTGATCAGCATCTTTTAGCTGAACATCGTGAATTAACCCGTATTCCTAATGCCGTAGCGAAAGGTAAATATCACTTAAAAGGACAGCCTGCAGAATATAAGTTAGGTGAAGGGCATGTGCGTTTTTTCTTTAATAAATTGGCGTTTTTAAAGAAACGGTATGATGCATTACATGCGGAATGTAAAGCCCGAGGCTTTAACGTGCAGTATATTTGGAATGAAACATTACCCGATGACCCAAGTTTATGGTTGGACTATGAGGCCACAGAGGCTGCATTGCAGATTAATCGGGAACGTATTCTGGAACGAATGCCATTAAAGGCGAGATTTACACCGCATCTTCCAAAGAGCGGTCAAAAATAAAGGAGTTTTCACTTATGAAAGGCAGTGAGAATATAAAAAAGGTGAGCATCGCTCACCTTATGAATTGTTTAATCTTTCAATTTAATAAAAAACGTACCACTAGGTATGATAGGCAAATAGTTTTTATGGAAATCCATAAAGGTTTTTTGTGGGTCTATGTCTTCAAAAAGTTTTGGGTAAAGTGCTTTTGCCATAAATTGAGCGGCTGCTAGATCACTTAGTGAGCGAGAAGCCGTATGATAAATACCGTAAACACGGTGGTTTTTAACTGCAGGTAAATCTTGCCACCCTGCACGGGTTAAGAAACCTTTTAGGCGTTTTTGTGCATCCTGTTCATTGATGTTTATTCCCATCGCCATCATTTCATCGTTAGTTTCATGCCCCATTTCTGTGCCAGAAATCATAATCACTTCAGGTTGTGCGGCAAGAAGTTGTTCTGGATTAATTGGTCCCCAATTTTCGACAAAAGGCGCGCTTACGTTATCCCCGCCAACAGTTTCAGCAATAGCACCCCACATATTTTTACCAAAGGTAAAGCTATATTCACTAGGACCTTTATTGCCAAATTCTACATAGATTTTAGGTTTAGGTAGGTTAGCCTCTTTTACACGTTTTTGAATATCAGTAATGCCTTGAGCATATTCATCTGCAATTTTATTTGCTCGTTCTTCGGTACCTGCAAGTTGCCCAAAAATCTTTGCGCTTTGGGTGTGTCGTTCTACACTTTGAGCATTAAAATCGACAACAATAATTGGAACGCCAGCTTGTTCTAACTTTGGTAGTTCGGAAGCAATAGTTTGATATTGCCATTCTGCAAGAATCAATACATCAGGTTTTAATGCCAAGGTTTTTTCGGTTGAGAAAGTTCCTGTATTTACATTACCAATATCAGCAATATTTTTGAGTTCAGGCATTTTTTCAGAAAACAATGCCCAACTTCCTGGATTAAATTTTTCCCAAAATTCACGTGAGATACCTTTAACATATTTAAAATTTTCAACACCCGTAACAGCAATGTAATCAGGATAGTAAAAGCCTAACACGGCATTTTTTACGGGCACATCAACGTTAACTTCTCGTCCTAATACATCTTTGATTGTTTTTATTTCTGCTTGAGTAGTGATACCAAAAGTCAGTAATAGAACGGCCAAAATTAAACGAATTGTTGATTTTTTTTGCATACAAACTCCTGTCTGAATAAAACATCAGAATATTGCCATAAATAAGAATTATTATCAAATTTAGATGTTATAAAGTGATAATACAAGAAATGCTGTTGAAGGGTAAAATAGGCATATATCTAGAAAAAACATATTTCGCATTTAAAATTGGAAGTGCGGTCAAAACTTAGTAAGTTTTCACTTCTCCTTGAGTTGGACTAAAAGGAGAAGTGAATGTGGGAGAATTATTTATATTCAACCACGATATCGTTTTCGCTGACGGTATCACCATAAACTGGCAATAAGGTTTTTTCGTAAGCTTGTTTTAAATGCCCATCTTTGCCTAGAGTTTGGATTTCGTTATTTAACCAATTTAACAATTCAGGTGCATCTTTGCGAACAGCTGGTGCAATAACATCTTGATCACCAAAGTTTTTTACGCCTACGGTATAACCTGGATTTTGTTTTGCCCAAGCGAATAAGAAGGTGTTGTCGTTAGATAATGCATCACCACGACCATCACGTAAGGCTTCAAAGGTTTCAGTATTTTGTTCAAATTTTAATAATTTCACATCTGGATAGTTTTTGGTGAAGAAAATATCAGCCGTGGTACCTTTATCTACAATTAAAGTTTTACCTTTTAATTGTTCAAGATCAGTAATGACTGAGCCATCTTTTGAGACGACACCGAGTGCTACTTTCATGTATGGATTCGCAAAATCCACCACTTCTTTACGTGCTGGAGTTACAGTAAAGTTGGCGAGAATAATATCAACTTTCTTAGAAAGTAAGTATTCAGCACGGTTTGCGGCATCCACTAAAACAAATTCCACTTTGTTTTCGTCGCCTAATAAGTCTTTACCGATCGCTTTACCAATTTCAACATCAAAGCCTTGGCTTTTGCCTTGTGCATCCACATAACCAAATGGTGGTTTATCGCTAAATACACCGATACGCACTTTGCCATCTTTTTGTATTTGTTCAAGGCTTGAGATTGTTTTTGCTCCGTCTTTAGCTGGTTCTTTATCATTACATGCGGTTAAGCCAAATGCTAAGGTGGCAGTGGCTAAAAGTGCGGTCAATGTTTTAAATGTTTTCTTCATAGTTTGTCCCTCTCGGTTCATAATTTAAGATATTTAAGAATGTTTTCGCACGATCCGTGGTTGGATTCGTAAAGAAATCTTCCGGTTTTGCTTGTTCAATGATTTGCCCTTTATCCATAAACACGATGCGATTAGCCACTTGACGGGCAAAATTCATTTCATGGGTAACGATAAGCATCGTCATGCCATCTTTGGCAAGACCTAAAATTACATCAAGTACTTCACGTACCATTTCTGGGTCAAGGGCAGCAGTGACTTCATCAAACAGAATAATTTCAGGGTTCATGCAAAGTGAACGTACAATGGCAATTCGCTGTTTTTGTCCACCGGATAATTCACGTGGATAGGCATTTTTTCGCTCATATAAGCCTACGCGTTTAAGTAACTCATCGGCTTGTTTTTCTGCTTCTGCACGATCGCGTTTTTGTACTTTTAAAGGGCCAAGTAAAATATTGTCAATCACTGATAAATGAGCGAAGAGTTCATAACTTTGGAATACCATCCCGATGCGTTGGCGCGCTTTAACCCAAGGAATGTCTTTACCTAATTCCCCTGCATTTTGCAGCAAAATCTGACCACTCTTTATTTCTTCTAGTCCATTTAGGCAGCGTAAAAAAGTACTTTTACCACAACCCGATGGACCCAAAATAACGACAACTTCGCCTTTTTCTATGGCGAGATTAATGCCTTTGAGGGCTTCTACATCACCGTAATTTTTGACGAGGTTTTTAATTTCTAATAACGTCATGTGTTTTCCTAATAAAAATTAACTTTCCCTGCGGGTTTCTAAATAACGGGAAAATAAGGATAGCGGGTAACAAATCACAAAATATAAACCGAAGATGACACCGTAAATCCAAAGTGCCGCCGATTGATTACTAAATAATGAATGTTCGATAATTTGTTGACCGACTTTAATTACTTCGACTACACCGATTAACATCGCTAAAGAACTGGTTTTTACCATACGAGTAAAGAGGTTAATAGCACTTGGTGTCACACGCTTTAAACTTTGCGGAAGTAAAATATACACAAAGGTTTGAAACGGCGTTAAACCTAAAGCGTAGGCTGATTCCACTTGATGTTTTTCAATGGACGTTAATGCACCACGCACTAAATCGCCCATTTCTGCCGTTCCCCAGAAAATAAACACCAAAATACATACAGAGATGCCATCTAAGTGAATATCAAACCATTTTGCTAAACCGAAATAAGCGAGAAAAAGTAACGCTAATAATGGAATGATGCGCACAAATTCTAAATAAAAGCGGCAGATGGCTTTGATAATTGGATTTCTGCTTGTCATGATTACGCCAAAAATGACACCTAAAATACAGGCGAAGAAGACAGAAACGAATGCAATTTCAGCTGTTACCCATAAACCGTTGAGCAAGCGTTCAATGTTGCTGCCTTGGAATAATAACTCAAGCCCCATATTTTGCTCTCCGAGTACGGCGTTCTAAATAACTGATGAACAGAGACATCGGTAATAGAATGATCAAATAAAACACCACTAATAAAAATAAGGCTTCATTGGTTTTGTAATCGAGCCCGATGACTTCTTTTGCGACAAACATGAGTTCCGCAACTGCGACAGCACTGATCACAGAGGTTTCTTTCATTAAGAACAAGCAATTTGCCCCGATTGCAGGTGTTGCAATCGCAAAGGCTTGTGGGAAAATGACATAGCGAAACGCTTGGAAAGGAGTTAGGCCAATACTTAATGCTGATTCAATTTGCCCTTTTGATACAGCTTCCAGACCTCCGCGAATGGCTTCTGCCATATAGCTTCCACCTAAAAATGCCAGGCCGATAATGCCGCAAGTAAACCCATCTAATTTCAGACCAATTTTAGAAAGCCCAAAATAGAGAAAAAACACTTGAATTAATAAAGGCGTATTACGAGAAAGCTCGATATAGCCTTTTACTAGCCAAGTTAATGATTTGACTTTGTAGGTGGTAATCACAGCACAAATCACACCAATCACTAGCGACAATAAAATGCCCCAAAAGGCGAGATGAAGCGTCATCAATGTGGCATGAATAAAACGTGGCGTGACACTTAAAATATAATCCCAATTCATTTTTTATAATTTAATCGTTTGCGTAACGATATAGTAAAAAATTTTGAAACGGTGAGAAAATAATGGAAATTTATTACTTATAAAGAAATGTAATAAGAAGCGGGTTTTAAATAAAATAAGTGGTGGGGAATGATAAAACGGGGCTTTATTCAGCCCCGTCGTTGTTTATTTAATCACGTTTTGCGATAAGTGCGGTTGGTTCTTCGTCTGTTTTTACTTCAGTTTGTATTTCAGTGGGTTTGTCTTGAATTGACATGGCTGATTTTAAACTATCCTGACGAATTTTTTCTGCTGCTTCTTTGTCACCAGCTTGTTCGAACACATAAGATGCCATCATGACATCATTTGGTTGAAGCTGAGTTGGGCAAGCAGTCACTTCTTTAAATGCTTCTGCTGCTTTAGCAAAATCGTTATTACGCACATAAAGATAGCCTAATGCACGATTGAGACAACAACGTTGGCTTTCATCGGCACGTTTTGCACGTTTTTCTACTAACTTGAGTAGCTTGCTGTTATCTTCTGCTTGTAAACGAGTAATTTGTGTGCAAAGTTCAGGGCTAATTGGTGTGTTATCACCCAATTTCTTCATGATTTCAAGCGTGAATTCATAAGCCGATTCATGATCGTTACAATCAATTAAACGTTGAATTAAAGCGGTTTTTAATTCTAAATCATTGCGACGACGACGTGGCTGAGCTTCCCACCATGCGAGCAAGCCTTCAACGCCTTCTTCATTCATTTTCTCATCTAACAAGCCATTTTCTGTTTCTTGTTGAAGGGCTTTAAATTCTTCTGCTGAGAATAAACCAGAACCTTCGATTAAATCTAAGATGCCATCAAGTGCCTGATAAGCTTTGGAACGGCTATAAATTTCAGCAGCAAGTTTTAATACTTCTTTGTTACGATCTGACATTTCAAGCAAGCTATCGACGGAACTACGCGCTGCCGGTAATTTATTTTGTTGTAATAAAATACGGGTGCGAGCAATTTCGACGACTAGATTATCTGAACCAGCAAGTTCAGTCGCCTCAATTAAATAACGGTTTGCGCTGAATTCATCACCGCGTTGCTGTGCAGCTTCAGCGGCTTTAATCAGATTTAATACTGGCTCTGCAGAATGTTTCGCGTTTTTACCAATCAGTTTTTCTGCCTTGGCATAATCGCCTTCATTCATCTTCATCAAGCCTTCAAGGGTTTGACGTTGTGCTTTCACACGTTTACGGCGAGAAAACCAGTTATAGGTATTGCTACTTAAACGGAAGAAACGGGTAACAATCCACTCTAATGTATAAATTATCGCAAGTGCGACCACAAAGAAAATGACTAATGTGGTGAGCGACATTTCATATATGGTGTTTGCTGTTTCAATTCTGACATAACCTTGCTGACCGGAGAGGTAAGGCCCTGCAATCAATCCGGCAAGTAAGGCGATCATTAAAAAGAGAACTCTAAACATTATCTATCCTTATTGTTGGGGCTCAGTTGCCGGTTGTACAGCTGGTGCTTCAGCGGGTTTTTCTTCCGCTTTTGGCTCTTCCGCTTTCGCTTCAGGTGCCGGTTTTACTTCTTCTTTTCTTGGTGAATTATCCACTGCTTTTTCTGCTTCAATTTCCACTTTCTGCACATCTAAAGGTGTACGATTTAAGTATTTATCAAGCATGCTTAAGCTTTGTAATTGGCTTGGCACATCCACATAGATGGACACTTCAGATAATTCATCCACTGATTTTAAGAAACTTTGAGTCACTTCAGCATTGGTATCAAAATAACTACGAATCCAAGATGCAACGGCTTCTAAAGATTGTTTATAAAGTTCGTTTTGCTGACGAGGCACCGCCATAATTGCTAATTGTAAGCGTAAACGAATGTTTTCACGTAAGTAGATATCTTGGTTTGGCGCTAATAATTCTTTGCGATCTGCACCATGTTTCGGTGAAATGCGGATAAAGTGGTTCAAGAATGAAGTCGCACTTTTTTCTGCATTTTCCGCCCAATCTGAAAGAGAATCTGACAATTTTGTTGCATTTTGGTCATCACCAAAATTCACATCTAA
>JAWHBY010000024.1:0-24762 GCA_032568935.1 Parahaemophilus parainfluenzae | reverse complement strand
CGTATCAACTTAACGCTCTATCGCTTAGATGAAGTGATGAACGGCAAAATTGACGAGCTTATTCAGCCGATTATTACTGAATATCAGGCAGATCAATTAGCGGCGTTATCTGAGAGTAATTAATGACCTATCAACAATGGCTTGCCGATGCTGCGCAAGCCTTAAATCAGGTAAATCCGACAGAGAATGGCAAAGTTGATGCGTTAGTGCTATTGCAACACGCAACGGGCAAATCGAGAACACAAATTTTAGCTTTCGATGAAACGGAAATTGATGAAAAAGTGCGGTTAAAATTGACCGCACTTTTAGATCGTCGTTTAAAAGGCGAACCTATCGCTTATATCCTCGGTGAAAAAGAATTCTGGTCCTTGCCTTTAAATGTGTCTGAAGGAACATTAATTCCTCGCCCCGATACCGAAATTCTCGTAGAAAAAGCATTACAAATTGCGTTAGAAAAACTGGAAGAAAATCCACCGCACTTTCGTATTCTCGATCTCGGAACTGGCACTGGCGCCATTGCGTTGGCGTTGGCTTCTGAGCTTTCTCCTATTTGTCAAAAAAAGAATATTCAATTAGATGTTATTGGTGTTGATTTAATGCCAGAAGTCGTCAAATTAGCGCAATCCAATGCAGAAAAAAATCAGCTCAAGGTACAATTTTTACAGAGTCGTTGGTTCGAAAATGTTGAAGGGCAGTTTGATATTATCGTCAGTAATCCACCTTATATCAATGAAGCCGATGAGCATCTTTTCCAAGGTGATGTGCGTTTCGAGCCTCGTTCAGCGTTGGTGGCGGGCGAAAACGGTTTAGCTGATTTACGTCATCTTATTGAGTATGCGCCAGTACATTTAAATGATGGTGGTTATTTATTGTTAGAACACGGTTGGAAACAGGGCGAAGAAGTGCGGTCAATTTTCTGGCAAAATCATTGGCAAGGGGTTGCAACCATACGGGATTATGGCGACAATGAGCGCGTAACATTGGGATATTGGAAGCGGTAATGAAATACGATCAAAAAGCCTTGTATGCTGAACTGACTCATTTTTATCTGAGCATTTGTGAGAAAGAGCAACTTGATGAGCCTCGTATAAGAGGGCTCGTGGGGAGTTTAGTGCGTAAAGCTCGCCAAGCTATTCCAGAAGAATGGGATGATAAAGCTAAAATTCACCAATTATTACAGCTATTTTACGGTGATTGGGGATTTCATTGCGATGCGGATAATTATTTCTATGCTCGCAATTTATACCTTCCGTATATTTTAGAAGAACGTGAAGGCATGCCAGTGAGCCTTGGCGCCTTAATACTTTATTTGGCAGCAAGTTTAAAATTGCCGATTTATCCCGTGAATTTCCCGACCCAACTGATTTTACGTGCAGAAGTCGATGGTGAAGTGGCGTTTATTGATCCTTGGAGCGGAAAATATATTTCAGTGGATGAATTGAAAAAGCTTTATGAAGGTGCTTTTGGTTTTGGGGCTCAAATTCAACCGGAAGATTTAGCTCGAGCAGATATTCCGATGCTTACCGCACGTTTCCATCAGCTCGCCAAGAATGCCTTAATTCGTGAAGAACAAAACGATTTGGCTTTTAATTATATCCAATTCTTGTTAGCGGGAAGAAAAGATCCTTACGATATTCGCGATCGTGGCTTAGTGTTGGCGCAAATGGGCGCTTATCCTTCAGCCATTGAGGATTTGGAATATTTTGTGGATCAATGTCCGAATGATCCCACTTCTTCTCTGTTAAAAACTCAACTTTTAGAACTGAAAGGCGAAGCATTGAAAGATGCCAAGTCCATCCATTAAAAAGGAAATATTATGCAAAATAAAATTGTAAAAATTGGCAATATTGATGTCGCAAATGACAAACCCTTTGTGCTTTTCGGCGGGATGAACGTGCTTGAAAGTCGCGATATGGCGATGCAAGTTTGTGAAGCTTACGTGAAAGTGACTGAAAAGTTAGGCGTTCCTTATGTTTTTAAGGCATCTTTCGATAAAGCTAACCGTTCTTCAATTCATTCTTACCGTGGTCCAGGCATGGAAGAAGGTTTAAAAATTTTCCAAGAGATAAAAGAAACCTTTGGCGTGAAAGTAATTACCGATGTGCACGAAATTTATCAATGTCAGCCTGTTGCTGATGTGGTGGATGTGATTCAGTTACCGGCATTCTTAGCTCGTCAAACTGATTTAGTCGAAGCGATGGCAAAAACGGGCGCAGTGATTAATGTGAAAAAACCACAATTCTTAAGCCCAGGTCAAATGGGGAACATCGTCGATAAGTTTGAAGAATGTGGTAACGATAAAATCATCCTTTGTGATCGCGGTTCAAATTTCGGTTATGATAATTTAGTGGTGGATATGTTAGGCTTTGGCGTGATGAAAAAAGTGTCTAAAGGCAGCCCAGTTATTTTTGACGTGACTCATTCATTACAATGCCGAGATCCGTTTGGTGCCGCTTCAGGTGGTCGTCGTGAACAAGTGACCGAATTAGCCCGTTCTGGTTTAGCAATTGGCATTGCAGGCTTATTCTTAGAAGCTCACCCAAATCCAAACCAAGCAAAATGTGATGGCCCTTCTGCATTGCCTCTTTCAGCATTAGAAGGTTTTGTCTCACAGATGAAAGCCATTGATGATTTAGTGAAGTCTTTCCCTGAATTAGATACATCTATCTAATAGAGAAGTGCGGTTGAAAACAGCGTTGTTTTTGACCGCACTTTTGTTCTGTAAAAGGAGAAAACAATGAATATCGTATTTTTAGACAGCACGGCAATTCCAAAACATATTCCTATTCCTCGTCCAAGCTTTCCGCATAACTGGGTAGAGTATGAATATACTTCTGCGGAGCAAACCATTGAGCGAGCCAAAGACGCGGATATTATTATCACCAGTAAAGTGATTTTAAGCCGTGAGGTGTTGCAACAATTACCTAAATTAAAATTAATTGCTATCACCGCAACAGGCACCAATAACGTGGATTTAGACGCAGCAAAAGAATTGGGTGTGGCAGTTAAAAATGTGACAGGTTATTCTGCCACGACGGTACCAGAGCATGTGTTGGGCATGATTTTTGCGTTAAAACACAGCTTGGCTGGCTGGCAACGCGATCAAATCACCGGCAAATGGACTGAGAGTAAACAATTCTGTTATTTTGATTATCCCATTACAGATGTTAAAGGTTCAACGTTAGGCGTGTTTGGAAAAGGCTGTTTAGGTACAGAAGTAGGGCGTTTAGCCGAGCTTTTAGGCATGAAAGTGCTTTATGCTGAACATCGAAATGCCACAACGTGCCGTGAAGGTTACACGCCTTTTGAAGAGGTGCTAAAACAGGCCGATATTCTGACATTGCATTGTGCATTGACTGAAACAACTAAAAATTTAATCAATCAAGAAACCTTGTCACTTTGTAAGAAAGATGTGTATTTAATCAATACTGGTCGTGGTCCATTGATTGATGAACAAGCAGTTTGTGACGCTTTAAAATCAGGACAATTAGGTGGTGCCGCATTAGATGTGTTGGTGAAAGAACCACCAGAGAAAAACAATCCACTGATTGAATTAGCGAAAACGATGCCGAATTTAATTATCACGCCTCATATTGCTTGGGCGAGTGATAGCGCGGTAACCACGCTAACAAATAAAGTGACGCAAAATATTGAAGATTTCGTTCAACAATTAAATCAAAAATAATGAATTTACCTATTTCTTTATATGTCGCCTTGCGATACTGGCGTGCAAAAAGCGCCGATCGTTTTGGGCGGCTTGTTGCTAATTTGGCAAGCTTTGGCATCGTACTGGGTGTGATGGCATTGATTATTGTGCTTTCTGTCATGAATGGATTAGAAGGCTATCAAAAACAACAGGTGCTTTCGACAATTCCGCATGCGATTGTGAGCCAAGATACGCCTATTTCGGCAGAAAAAACGCTTGAAAATACACCGCACTTTGTGCAAAAAGCCGTGCCAATTAATACGACAAATGTTGTGTTTCAAACAGCAAAAGGTGTGAGTGCAGGACAAGTAATTGGTATTCAGTCTTTTTCAGATGATCCTTTACTGGAAGGTTTCGATCCTAGCCAATTTAATCAACTTTTACCGCAAGGTGAGTTTAAGTTGATCATTGGTGATAATCTGGCTCAAAAATTAGGTTTAGCAGTGGGCGATAAAGTTCGCTTAATGATTACTGAAAATAGCCAATATACGCCATTTGGTCGTGTGCCGATGCAGCGTTTATTTACGGTGAGTGAAATTTACTATGATTATGGCGAAGCATCAGGTTATGAAGTTTTTGCTAATTTAGCGGATATTGGTCGCCTAATGCGTATTCAGCCAGGTGAGGCACAAGGCTATCGTTTATTCCTAGATGATCCTTTCCAAATCACAGAATTGCCAACCTATTTCAAAGAGAGTCATATCAGCGATTGGCGTGTCCAAAAAGGGGAGTTTTTCCAAGCGGTTCGTATGGAAAAAAATATGATGGGCTTGTTGATTAGTTTAATTATCGTTGTTGCGATTTCCAATATTGTGACCTCATTAAGTTTAATGGTGGTGGATAAACAAGGAGAAATCGCTATTTTACAAACGCAAGGTGTCACTAAATCCCAAGTACGTTCGATCTTTATTTATCAAGGTTTATTGGTTGGGCTAGTGGGCACATTGATTGGTGCCGTACTGGGCGTATTAATCACCTTAAATCTTGGGGCAATTTTAAGTGCGGTCAATCCGAATGGTGTTTTCTTGCCAACATCCATTGAGCCTATACAAGTCATTATTGTGATTGCCTTTTCTTTATTGTTATCTTTATTATCAACCATTTATCCAGCTTATCGCGCGGCGAAAACTGAGCCGGCGGAAGCATTACGTTATGAGTAAAATATGAATAACTACTTATTAGAATGCCAAAATATTAATAAATTTTACCAAGAAGGCGAGAACCAGACCCAGGTATTAAAAGGCGTAAGCTTTGCTATGAAACCACAAGAATTAGTGGCGATTGTGGGGAGTTCTGGTTCAGGAAAAAGTACTTTATTGCACACCTTAGGCGGTTTAGATCAGCCAAGTAGTGGGGAAGTGTTTATTAAAGGGCAATCTTTGCAAAAAGCGTCTGAAAGTGAATTGGCTAAATTACGTAACCAAAATCTAGGTTTTGTGTATCAATTTCACCATTTAATGGCAGATTTTACCGCATTGGAAAATGTGATGATGCCGATGTTAATTGGTCGTCAAAATAAAACAGAAGCAAAAGATCGTGCTGAAAAAATATTGGGCGCAGTGGGTTTAAGCCATCGTATTACCCATCGTCCGTCAGCCCTTTCTGGTGGGGAACGTCAACGAGTTGCGATTGCTCGTGCATTAGTGAATAATCCCGCTCTTGTCTTGGCTGATGAACCAACCGGTAACTTGGATCATAAAACCACAGAAAGTATTTTTGAGTTGATTCAAACCTTGAATGCAGAACAAAACATTGCGTTTTTATTGGTTACGCATGATATGTCATTGGCGCAAAAACTGTCTCGTTGCTTAACCATGCAAGACGGCATTTTGAAGGAAGGCGCATAATGAGTACGCCTTTTTTCATTAGTTGGCGTTATCAACGGAGTAAGCAAAAGAATCCGTTGGTAGCGTTAATTTCAAAATTCTCTGCAATTGGTATCGCTCTTGGCGTAGCGGTGTTGATTGTGGGGTTAAGTGCCATGAATGGGTTTGAGCGAGAATTAAACTCGCGTATTTTAGCTGTCGTGCCACATACGGAAATCACGGTAAATCCACATGACAATGAAGCCACATTAAACCATTGGCAGAAGTTAGTCGAACGTCTAAAAACAAACAAAAAAATTACCGCACTTTCACCTTTTGTGAGTTTTACCGCCTTAGTTGAGAATGGCAATAAACTTAAAGTCGTTCAAGTGAAAGGGGTCGATAAACAAGCTGAAGATCAAGTGAGTTCTCTTGGTAAGTTTGTGGAAGGGGATGGTTGGCAGAAATTCGCAGAAGAAGGCGGATTGGTACTGGGCTCTGGTATTGCCAAAGCGTTAGATGTTAAAGCGGGCGATTGGGTGTCGTTATTAATCTCTCAACCAAATGGCGAAGATCAAAT
This sequence comes from Parahaemophilus parainfluenzae, assembly GCA_032568935.1. Taxonomy (GTDB): domain Bacteria; phylum Pseudomonadota; class Gammaproteobacteria; order Enterobacterales; family Pasteurellaceae; genus Haemophilus_D; species Haemophilus_D parainfluenzae_AE. The sequence continues at coordinate 18,671 of JAWHBY010000024.1, read as the reverse complement.
GGCTCAGCCTAATCGCGAGCGTGTTCAAGTGACCGCGATTTTGCGTTTAGATGGTCAGTTAGACTACAGTTATGCCTTACTGGCATTGCCTCAAGCACAAGAATTAATGGGCTATCGAGAAGATCAAATTACCGGTGTTGAATTGAAAGTGGATGATCCATTCAAAGTACAATACATGGATTATTCGATGCTAAATGATTATCCGCAACTGCTTTACATTCAAAACTGGGTGGCAAAATTTGGCTATATGTATCGTGATATTCAGCTTATCCGCACAGTGATGTATATCGCGATGGTGCTTGTAATTGGGGTGGCGTGTTTTAATATCGTTTCTACCTTAATTATGGCGGTAAAAGACAAGCAAGGTGATATTGCGATTATGCGAACCCTAGGGGCGAATAATGGATTTATTAAACAAATCTTTATTTGGTATGGTTTACTTGCAGGGATGAAAGGGTGTTTGATTGGTATTGTATTAGGTGTTGTACTAGCACTGAATCTCACGCCGATTATTCAAGGCATCGAGACATTACTCGGTAAAAAATTGTTATCAGATGGTATCTATTTCGTTGATTTCTTACCAAGCGAATTACATTGGTTCGATGTTGTATTAGTTCTCGTGGCGGCATTGGTATTGAGTTTATTCGCCAGTCTTTATCCAGCCAGTCGAGCCGCGAAGTTACAACCAGCTCAAGTATTGAGTAATCATTAATAAAAAAATCAGGGATTAAGTATTAATCCCTGATTTTTTTATTGTTCAACCATTAATCATTATTGGTTTTCTTTATCTGTTTTTAATAAGCCAGATGAACCTTCGGAATAATCACGTGGAGGCTCTTCAGATTTACTTTCTGATGAGGCAGTCACCAATTGCTGGGTAAATAAACCTTTGTCGGCTGGTTTATTGCCAAGCAAGGTTTCAGATGAAACGGCATAGTGACGATAGAGTTTTTGATAATCACCAATTAAGGTTTTAAATAATTCGGCACTTTCTGCGAAATGTTTTTCAAGTTGTGCTTGTTTATCGCTTAATTGTGTTCTCACTTCTTTCAGTTCAGCTTCGGTCTGAACTTGTTTTTTGACTGAACCTTTTGTGAAACGTAATAATAAATAGCCTAAGATTACGCCAACTACAAGCCCAATCACAGCAGCTTGCCACATTTCTGGTGTCCATGATTGCATACATTACTCCTTCTTTTGAATTCAGTGTTTAGTTTAAAGGAAAACCGAAAAACTTTCTTTGCGGTTGATCACATTTTGAAAAAGCTTGTTTATACAGCTGCGATAATAACGATTTCAACTTTCCAATCAGGATCTGCAAGTTTCGCTTCTACGGTTGCTCGGCTTGGTGGATTTTGGCTATCGACCCATTCATCCCATGCTTGGTTAAGTTGAGCATAGTCTGCCATATCTGCAAGGAAGATTTGCGTGGTAAGGATTTTGCTTTTTTCAGAACCAATTTCTGACAATAATTTATCGATCAGTGAAAGGACTTCTTTGGTTTGTTCGTAAGCATTTTCTTTAACGGTTTTTTCCGGTACTTGGCCGGCAAAATAGGCAGTATTGTTATGAATGACTACTTCAGAAAAGCGTTTGCTTGGTTGAATGCGTTGAATCGACATAATGGCTCCTTTTTGATGAAGATAATTCCATTCTAAAGGCGGTTTTAGACTTTGTAAATCAAGAAATTGTGGGATAAAATAACTGAGAATTTTTATCAACTAAAGAGAACTATGAAACTCCTGATTTCGAATCAATATGGCGCTATTGTGATGGCATTATTGCCTTTTGTTTACGGTATGTTATTAGCTTCACCTGTTTGGGCGCATTTCTTTTTGCTTTTAGCTTGGTTCAGCATGTATTTGCTGAGTTACCCAATGCTGAGTCTCTTTAAAGGCAAAAATATGGCGGAATATAAAAAGTGGACAATCATCTATGGTGTTGTAGCTTTTTTATTTGCGCTTCCTGCCATTTTTTATAACTGGCAAATTCTTTTCTTTATTGTCGCCATGTTTCCTTTTGTATTGGTGAGTATCTATTACACCAAGAAAAAAGATGAACGCAATCTTCTCAATGATTTAGCAGGTATTGCGATTTTTGCCCTTGCAGGCATGGGATCCTATTATTTTTCTGACCGCACTTTTGACGAGAAAATTTGGTGGGTAGCACTGTATCCAAGTCTCTTTTTTATAGGCACGACGCTTTACGTCAAATCAATGATGCGTGAACGTAAAAATCCGCTTTATCTCCAAGCCTCTATTATTTTTCATGTGCTTTGCGTGCTTGGTTGCTTGTTTACTCAACAATATGTCTTGTCACTTGCTTTTGTGCCGGCGTTAATTCGTGCGATTTATTTACCCACCAAGAAACTTTCCGTGAAGCAAGTCGGTCTAATAGAATTCGGAACATCCGCAATTTTTTTGATTATTTTATTGATAGCGACGTTATAAGATGAAGAAATTAGCCAAACTTTTAGTCCTCACCACGCTCACCTTAAGCAGTTCAGTATTTGCCATGAAAACCATTGATTTGGTCGATAAAGCGCAAATGACGGATCAGCAAAAAATGGATCAGGCACAAAAACTGGCTGAGAAACAAGATTGGAAAGCCGTTTTTGAAATTATGTATCCTCTTGCGCTGGAAGGTAATTTACAAGCGCAAAGTAATTTAGGGATGCTTTATAATTTAGGTCGCGGAGTGGATGAAAATAAAGAATTAGCTTATTGGTGGTTTAGCGAAGCTGCTGAGCGAGGCAGCATTAAGGCTATCAATAATTTGGCAGTGATGTATTTCAACGGCAACAACTATGTGAAACAAGATACCGCTCAAGCGATTAAATTATTTGAAACCAGTGCGACAAAAGATCCTGATGCCATGCTTACATTAGGAGATATATATACCAATCAGAAAGAATTTACCAAAGCCTTTGAATGGTTTCAAAAGGCCGCAAATGCGGGTAGTAATGAAGGAAAATTCCGTTTAGCTCGTTTGTATGAAGAAGGGATTGGAACACAAGTTAACATTGGTTTGGCCAAATTGCTTTATTTGGAAATTATGAATACGGCGAAAAAGGATGAAATCAAAGAAATCGCCAGACAGCGATTACAACGTTTAAGCTTGTATTAAGAAAAAGTGCGGTTGATTTTAACCGCACTTTTTTTATTTCACCTCTGCACCTTTCAACCAGCGTCTGACCCAACTGCGGTTTGGCATCAAATTGTGAATCAGATCTTCGCTCATTGGTAAGGGCTCGCCATAAATTAAGGAAGCCAGTGTTTCACCCAAAAGTGGCGCAGAGGTTAATCCTCGTGAGCCTAATGCGCCAATTAAATAGAGGTTAGGGTAGTTTTCAGCTTGTTCTACTGGTTGTTTACGGCGTCGTAAATTAAACAAATTTTGATATTGTGTTTGCTGAGCAGAAAAATGAGGAACAGCCGCCATCATTGGGGTGAGATCACGTACTGAACAACGCACGCCGATTCGAGCAAGGTTACCCGATGTATCCACTTCTTTTGTCCACTCTTCAGGGATATTTTGCTGAATTTTTTGTTGGTTTTCTTGTTGTTCAGTTAGGCTAAATTCACGAGTCGCATTATCACGAACATGACTTGCGCCAATACAATGACTGGTTTTTGCTTGATCTGCTGGCGTAAGATAGCCGTCATAGCACAACACGGTTTTGAGTTTAAGCAAGTTTTCTGATGTCGGAATTTGGCTCACTTGTCCGCGGACAGGATAGAGTGGGAGTTTTTGTGTTTGCTCGAATTCCGTGAGTTTATGCCCATTTGCTAAAATAACCACTTCATGGCAGAAAGTTTCATTTTCAGCTGTGGTGATTTGCCAACCATTTTTTGTTTGAGAAAGTGCGGTTACTTTTTGTGATGTTTTAATCTGGACGCCTTTTTTCTCCAAAAAGGCAAATGCATGCTGAACTAACTGACGAGGGGCAAGCCAAGCGCCTTGAGGAATAAAACTACCACCAAAAGGTAACGGTAAACCTACTTTTTCGCTTAATTCAGTTTGGCTTAAGGACTGATATAAATCAGAAGGCAAATTTAGCTCAGTGATTTTATTTAATTTATTTTCTGCTTTGTCATTGTAAGCACAAAGCGCGACACCACAGAATTCGTGTTCAAATTTGATTTGTTGCTGAATTACCCATTGTAGAAATTGATGACCATAGGCAAAAGCATGAATATAAAAACGAATATTGCGTTCGTTATCATCGCTCAGTTGCGGATAAAATGCGCCTTGTTTATTGCCGGATGCATTGAGGGCAGTTTGCTCATCTTCGCAATAAATTGTGATTTTTGCTCCGCGTTTAACCAATGAAATAGCTGTGCAAAGAGAAGCAATACCGCCACCAATAATGGCAATATCTTGTTCTTTGAGATTGGCTGGCTGACTATGAAACCAGGGCGTAGAAAGTGCGGGCAGCTTTTCGTGCATTTTTTGACCGGAAAGACATTCTCGTTTTTTACCAAAGCCTTTGCGTTTCGTAATATCAAAGCCTACATTTTCTAAGCCTTTTCTCACCGCACTTGCCGCAGTAAAAGTCGCAAAGGTGCCTTGTGGTTTAGTAAAACGAAACATTTGCTGATAAAGCTGCTCATTCCACATATCGGGGTTTTTACTCGGGGCAAAACCATCTAAAAACCACGCGTCAATTTTATCATTCATATAATCGCCAAGCTGTGGAAGATTTTCAGCCACATCACCAAACCAAAGATCTAACGTGGTTTCATTAAAATGAAAACGGTAGCAACCCTGAATGGGATTAAGCCAATGCTGCTGTAACTGCTGAGCAAGGTGAGAAAATTGAGTGTAGGCTATATGGGCTTGTTGTAACGCATCGAGTGGCAAAGGGTATTTTTCAAAAGAGATAAAATAAAGGCGTTTTAAAGGTGAATCTGGATATTTCTGACGAAACTCACGGAATAGCGTGGTCACCGCAAAGAAATTTAATCCAGTGCCAAACCCAGTTTCAGTAATAACAAAGTGGACTTCTTGATAATTAACCCAGCGTTCCCACAACTGATTACCTTCTAAAAACACATAATGGGTTTCTGCTAAACCATCTTGATTAGAAAAATATACGTCATCGAATTTATCCGAAACAGGGGTATTCTCTTCGTTAAAATGAATTTTTGCGTGCTGAATGGTGAACATGTGTTAGCCCTTTTTTGCCTTATCAAATTCTTTTATAATAGCACGGAAATTTTGAGACGGTTAAAACTTAACTGGTCGAACAAATGAATTATTGCTTGCAATATTTTCATTTCATAGTAAATTGCGTTCAGCTAACAACTGTAAGTTGAATTAAATTTCCCCTAAATCATAAGGAATAAAGAATGAAAAGAGCTGTAATTACTGGTTTTGGTATTATTTCAAGTATCGGTAACAACAAAGAAGAAGTTTTAGCTTCATTAAAAGCAGGTAAATCTGGTATTGAAGTCGTACCTGAGTTTATTGAAATGAAAATGCGTAGCCATGTCGCCGGCACAATCAAACTTGATCCAAGCGAGCACATCGATCGTAAAGTGTATCGTTTTATGGGTGATGCGGCAGCTTATGCATACCTTTCTATGCGTGAAGCAATTGAAGATTCAGGTTTAACAGAAGATCAAGTTTCAAATGACCGTACAGGTCTTGTAATCGGTGCGGGTACAGGTTCAGCACACAACCAATTAGTGGCTTGTGATGCAGTACGTGGTCCACGCGGTGTGAAAGCAATTGGTCCTTATGCAGTAACTAAAACCATGGCTTCAAGCGTATCAGCTTGTTTAGCAACCCCTTACAAAATCCGTGGTGTGAACTACTCAATCAGTTCCGCTTGTGCAACGTCTGCACACTGTATCGGTCACGCAGTTGAATTAATTCAATTGGGTAAACAAGATGTAGTTTTCGCGGGTGGTGCGGAAGAATTATCTTGGGAATGTGCTACTGAATTCGATGCAATGGGTGCCGTTTCAACTAAATACAATGATACCCCAGAAAAAGCTTCTCGTGCTTACGATGCAGACCGTGATGGTTTCGTTATCGCTGGTGGTGGTGCAGTTGTAGTGGTTGAAGAATTAGAACACGCATTAGCACGTGGCGCAAAAATCTACGCAGAAATCGTGGGCTACGGTGCAACCTCTGATGGTTATGACATGGTAGCGCCAAGTGGTGAAGGTGCAGAGCGTTGTATGAAACAAGCAATGGCAACGGTAGATACCCCAATTGATTACATCAACGTACACGGTACATCAACACCAGTTGGTGACGTGAAAGAATTAGGTGCAATCAAAAATGTATTTGGTGACAAAATTCCAGCGATTTCCTCAACCAAATCAATGACTGGTCACTCTTTAGGTGCAGCAGGTGCACACGAAGCAATCTATACCTTATTAATGCTACACAATGACTTCATTGCACCAAGCATTAATATTGAAAAATTAGACGAAGCGGCAGAAGGCTGCAATATCGTGACTGAAACAAAAGAAAATGCAGGCTTACAAACTGTAATGTCAAACAGCTTTGGTTTCGGTGGTACAAACGCGACTTTAGTGTTCAAACGCTATAACGGCTAATTAAAAATCTCTTAAAATTTAACCGCACTTTGGATCTTCCAAGTGCGGTTTTTTCTTATCATCAATTCTTTTCCTTCCACTCCTAAGAGAAAACAACATTTAAAATGTGATCTAGTTCAAATTTCTGAACAAAAGAATAAAATTTTTTTATTTTTATAAAACTCTATATAAAAATGCAATTCTCTTTATTTTTTGACTTTAATCTTTATTTAAAACTTTATTTTTTAATTTGTGTAGATTTTAATGCTTTTAAATTTGTTTTTTTAGACTTTTGCAATGCTAGACAAGTTATTTTCTTTCGGTATGATGTTTCCATTGTTTTGACAACGAATCGTAGTAATAAAAGTGCGGTCAGTTTTAGGAGTAGAATATGAAGAAATTATCCGGTGCGGAAATGGTGGTTCAGTCTTTGCGTGATGAAGGCGTTGAGTATTTATTTGGTTATCCAGGCGGTGCCGTATTGGATATTTATGATGCAATCCATACCCTTGGTGGGATTGAACATATTTTAGTCCGTCATGAGCAAGCTGCGGTGCATATGGCAGATGGTTATGCACGTGCGACCGGTAAAGTAGGTTGTGTGTTAGTGACATCAGGACCAGGTGCAACCAATGCGATTACGGGTATTTTAACCGCTTATACTGATTCAGTACCAATGGTGATCATTTCAGGTCAGGTAATGAGCAGCTTGATCGGTCGTGATGCGTTCCAAGAATGCGATATGGTGGGGATTTCTCGCCCAGTGGTTAAACACAGCTTTATTGTTAAGAAAGCAGAAGATATTCCTGGTATCTTGAAAAAAGCCTTTTATATTGCTTCAACAGGCCGTCCTGGTCCCGTTGTTGTTGACATTCCAAAAGATACCGTAAACCCAACTTTAAAATATCCTTACGAATATCCAAAATCTGTAGAGCTTCGTTCTTATAATCCAACGGTAAATGGTCACAAAGGGCAAATTAAGAAAGCATTAAAAGCATTATTAGTGGCTAAAAAACCGGTTTTATTTGTGGGTGGTGGTGCAATTGCGGCAGGCTGTCATGAAGAATTAACACAATTCGCACAACGTTTAAATTTACCGGTTACCTCTTCATTAATGGGTTTAGGTGTGTATCCAAGTACCGATAAACAATTCTTAGGTATGCTTGGGATGCACGGGACTTATGAAGCCAATACAGCAATGCATGAAAGTGATTTAATCCTTGGTGTTGGCGTTCGCTTTGATGACCGTACCACTAACAACTTAGATAAATATTGTCCGAATGCAAAAGTGATTCAGATTGATATTGACCCAACCTCTATTTCTAAAAACGTCCCTGTTGCGATTCCAATTGTAGGTAACGCGAAAAATGTATTGGATGAGTTCTTAAGCTTATTAGGTGAAGAAATTGGTTCGCGTCCTCAAAACCAATTAGAAGATTGGTGGAAACAAATTGATGAATGGAAAGCGAAAAAATGCTTGGATTTCGACCGCACTTCAGGCGTAATTAAACCACAACAAGTGATGGAAGCGGTATATCGTATTACAAAAGGACAAGCTTATGTGGCATCGGATGTAGGCCAACATCAAATGTTTGCCGCATTACATTATCCATTTGATTTACCGCGTCGTTGGATCAACTCAGGCGGTGCAGGTACCATGGGCTTCGGTTTACCGGCTGCATTAGGGGTGAAACTAGCGCATCCTGAAGCTACTGTGGTTTGTGTAACGGGCGATGGTAGTATTCAAATGAATATCCAAGAGCTTTCAACGGCAACACAATATGGTATTCCTGTTGTGGTGATTTGTTTGAACAACCACTTCTTAGGCATGGTAAAACAATGGCAAGATTTGATTTACTCTGGCCGCCATTCTCAAACTTATATGAATTCTTTACCAGATTTCGTGAAGTTAGCCGAATCTTATGGTCATGTGGGAATTCAAATTTCGACACCAGATGAATTAGAAAGCAAATTGCAAGAAGCCTTCAGCATTAAAAATAAATTGGTCTTTGTTGATATTAATGTTGATGAAACCGAACACGTTTACCCAATGCAAGTTCGCGGCGGGGCGATGAATGAGATGATTTTAAGCAAACCACAAGAGGAGAAAGAATAATGCGTAGAATTTTATCTGTTTTATTAGAAAATGAATCCGGTGCATTATCTCGTGTGGTCGGCTTGTTTTCCCAACGTGCATTTAACATTGAAAGCTTAACCGTGGCACCAACCGATGATCCAACCCTTTCTCGTATGACGATTGAAGCGGTAGGGGATGAGCAAGTGCTTGAGCAAATTGAAAAACAACTTCACAAATTAGTGGATGTGTTTAAAGTTATTAACTTGAGTGAACATGAGCATGTTGAGCGTGAAGTGTTGTTAGTGAAAGTACGTGCAACAGGTTCATCACGTGATGAGTTAAAACGTTTAGCCGATATCTTCCGTGGTCAGATTGTGGATGTAACAACAAAATCCTATACCATCCAATTAACGGGTACAAAAGACAAATTAGATGCTTTTGTTGAGGCCGTAAAAGAAGAAAGTACATTACTTGAGATTGTTCGTTCAGGCTTAATTAGCCTTTCCCGTGGTGAGAAAAATATTCTCTAATGATGTAGAAAGTGCGGTTAAAAATGACCGCACTTTTGAAAACGAAAAAAGGAAGTCATGATTGACTTCCTTTTTGTTTATCCTGAATGAATGTTAAACTTCTGATTTATTGGTTAATGCGATATATAAGCAAACAACAAAGGAAGGTATTGTAGAAAGAGTTGAAAAATAAAGAAAGTTTATTTTTTTGAAATTGTGAGCGGGATCAATTAATTGATATTAGTAACTTTTAAATCCATCTTCCCAAATGCAATTCCACAATATCAACTAAATGTCGAAGGAATGTGGTGTCTTGGTCGTTGTGGAAACGGTCTGTGTCTCGAGATTTGAAGAGTAAAAGTGCGGTTGGTTTTTGCGGTGTTCCACCTAAACGGCAAATCGCCACAGAACCGATAGGGAGTTCTTCAGGGAGGAACATGAGGGCTTTCTCTTTATTGGAGAACTCGCCTAAATAGAATTGGCGTAAACCCATGCGCTCTAGGCGAATGAGTTCAAAAGCTTTTCGGTCTAACCAATGTTGTTCAGGAATAGAATTATTTTTTTGCCAACTATCCGTGAAAAGTAAGATTTTGGCACCCTCTAGCTCATAGCCTTTTGCCCAGTCATCAAGTTTTTCATTAATAGAAATAAAATTTTCTGTTTGAAACAGTTTTTTTTGTAAAGGTAAGAGGGCAAAGAATATATCCGCTTCTTGATGAGCAAGCAGATGAAATTTTTCGAGAAGTTGAGTAAGTGTTTTGATTTGTTCTCGTTGCTGAGCAAGTTGTGCTTCGACTAATGAAATTGTCCCTTCTTCATGTCTATGTGGAATGGTAAGCTGTTGAAGTAGTTCAGGACGATGGATAAAAAAATCAGGGTGATTTTTTAGGTAGTCAGCAATATCTTGTTCAGTCATCAAAAACTCCTTAAAAAATAACCGCACTTGGCTGTGCCAAAGTGCGGTTTATTTTTATGCTATTTTAGGCCGTAAATGGATCGTGTAAAATCATAGTTTGTACACGATCTGGACCTGTTGAAAGGATAGCCACTGGTACGCCAGTTACTTCTTCGATACGTTTGATGTAATCACGGCAAGTTTGCGGTAATTTATTTACATCAGTCACACCAAAGGTGTTTTCTTTCCAACCAGGTAAGGTCTCGTAAATTGGCTCTACGCCTTCCCAATCTTTTGCTGCTAATGGTGCATATTCAACGATTTCGCCATTTGGCATTTTGTAAGCTGTACAGATTTTCACTTCATCAAAGCCATCTAATACGTCTAATTTAGTCATGCAGAAACCAGAAATTGAGTTAAGCTGAATCGCACGGCGAATCGCTACAGCATCAAACCAACCACAACGACGTGGACGACCAGTTACTGCACCAAATTCGTTACCTTTACGGGCAATTTCAGCACCGGTTTCATCGAATAATTCTGTGGTGAATGGACCGCCACCAACGCGTGTACAGTATGCTTTGATGATACCTAACACATAATCAAGGTTACGAGGACCGAAACCAGAACCAGTTGCTACGCCGCCTGCTGTGGTGTTCGAACTGGTTACATACGGATAGGTGCCGTGGTCGATATCAAGCATGGTGCCTTGTGCACCTTCGAATAGGATGTTGTCTCCATTTTTACGAGCTGTATCTAAGATGGTTGTAATATCTGCCACCATGTCGGTAATAATATCGGCTACTGCGAATACATCATTTAATGTTTTTTGATAATCAACAGGTTCTACTTTGTAGTAGTTCACCAATTGGAAATTATAGTATTCAAGGATATTTTTTAATTTTTCAGCAAAGGCTTCGCGATTAAATAAATCGCCCACACGTAAACCACGACGAGCGACTTTATCTTCATAAGCTGGACCGATACCACGACCGGTTGTACCAATAGCTTTTTTACCTAATGCGGCTTCACGCGCGTGATCCATTGCAACGTGATAAGGTAGGATTAATGGACAAGCTTCTGAAATTAATAAACGTTCACGTACTTTTACGCCACGGCTTTCTAATTCGCCCATTTCTTGCATTAATGCAGCAGGAGAAAGCACGACGCCATTACCGATTAAACAGGTCACGTTATCACGTAAAATACCTGATGGAATTAAGCGTAATACGGTTTTTTCACCATTAATAATTAAAGTGTGACCTGCGTTGTGACCACCTTGGTAACGCACCACATATTTAACGCGATCTGTTAATAAATCAACGATCTTGCCTTTCCCTTCATCGCCCCACTGAGCGCCAAGAACAACAACACTTTTTCCCATAATTTCCGCCTTAAGTTTGCGTAAGTTTATAAATCAGACAAACGATTACTTTACTCTTTTTTAGCCGTAATCTCAAATTTTAAACGTAAAAAAGTGCGGTTATTTTTAACCGCACTTTTAGTAAATTTTTTATTCAAACAACGATTTATGTAATGAACGAACCACGTCATCTGCTTTGTCGCTCATCGCGAGCATACAAATGTTATTGGTGCTTGCACCATAACTAATCATGCGGATGTTATAGCCTTCAAGGGTGTCAAAAATACGTTTCGCCACACCTGAAGCAAGGTGTAAATCATTTCCAATTAATGCGACAAGCGATAAGCCTGTATCAACTTTTACAGTGCAATATTGACTTAATTCTTCTAATAATTCCGGAGAAAGTAATTCTACACCAGATGACGCTGAGCCCGTTTTATCTAAGGTTAATGCAATGCTTACTTCAGAGGTTGTGATCGTATCCACAGAAATTTTATATTTCGCTAAGATAGTGAATACATTCGCTAGGAAGCCTTGTGCATGTAGCATACTGAGACTTGAAAGCGTTAGTAGGGTTTGATCGCGACGTAATGCAATTGCACGGAATGTTGGGCGAGGTTGTGGATCTCGTGTTACCCAAGTACCACCAGCTTCAGGTGCTTTACTTGAACCCACATAAACAGGGATATTACTACGCACAGCAGGAAGCAATGTCGCAGGGTGTAATACTTTCGCCCCAAAGGTTGCCATTTCGGCTGCTTCAGCAAAGCTCATTGTATCAATACGTTGTGCATTTGGTACGATACGTGGGTCAGTCGTATAAATACCCGCCACATCAGTCCAAATTAAGACATCTTTTGCGTTTAATACCTCTGCTAAAAGTGCAGCAGAGTAGTCGCTACCACCACGGCCTAAAGTAGTCGTTTTACCGCCTGGTTCACGCCCGATAAAGCCTTGAGTGATAACTAATTCACCTCGATCGATTAATGGTTTTAATAAATTATCGCAGTTCGCTTGAGTTTGTGCATCATCTGGTGCAGCTTTACCAAAGCTATCATTAGTTGCCACTAAAGTACGTACATCAACCCAAGTCGCAGAGGTCTGTAATTCTCTTAATACTTCAATGAAAATTTGTGTTGACATCATCTCACCATGGCTAATGAGCTCATCAGTTAAAGCAAGTGATGTTGCAAGGCTAGCGGCTTCAGAAAGTGCGGTAATATTTTCTAAGTATTTTTCAATGACAGGGCGAACACGGCTGTCGTCTTTTAATTCATTTAAAATATTTTCTTGAATTTGGCGGACTTCACCAATTAATTTTGTGCGTTCTTCAGCTTCTACACCATTGGCTAAGGCAACTAATAAGTTTGTTACACCAGCAGAGGCAGAAAGCACGACAACGCGAGTATTAGGATCTGCAATAACGATTTTGGCACAAGCTTGCATAGCGGAATAGTTTGCGACAGACGTACCGCCAAATTTTGCTACCGATAAATGAGACATAAGATAATCCTCTAAAAATGAAAAAGTAAGATGTTGTGTTTTATGATGGCTATTAGAAATAGCGATTTAAGTAAAAATTGTCAAATAAATATGATAAAAAATCGTATAAAAATCTTTTTATTTAGATCTTTTTTGATTAAACAGGGTAAAAATTAAAGAATAATTAACTATTCAGTAGGCATTGGCAGCGGTTCAGGCGTGCCAAGAAAGTAAGGTTTTACCCCGATAATTAAGTCTAATACAGCTTTTACGCGAGCAAACATTTCGCGGACACGTGTCCCAAAATAAACTTCAGGCTGTTTTGCGGTGAAACAAATGGCATCAATATTGTAATGTTTAGCAATAAGCAGCGCGCGTTCACAATGGAATTTTTGACTGATGATCGTAAAGGAAGGAACTTGGAAAACTTTATTTGCTCGTACAACAGAGTCTAAGGTGCGGAATCCTGCAAAATCTTTAAACATGACGCTTTCAGACACGCCCATTTTACGTAGATCCAAAAACATGGTACGTGGTTCGTTGTATTGAATAGTGCGGTTATCGCCACTTAGCAGTAAATAATCGACTTTATCTTGATCGATTAAGAGTTTTGATGCCTCTAAGCGATAGTCATAATATTTATTGGTTTTTCCTTTGGCGACATATTTGGATGTACCGAGTACTAGTGCATAGTGGCGATGTGGGAGTGTTTCAATGTCTTCATATACGCGATCCTGTACATAGAAACTCACGGCACGATCAATTATGAAACAACTTATTAATGCAACCAAAGAGAACCCCAAGACATAGCTAAGGAGCTTTTTTAAAGGAAGGCTTAACGGACCTGAGAGTGCGGTCATTTTTGATAGCATTTGAGAGAGTAGTTGCATCTAACCAACATACTTAAAAATTAAAGTAAGTTCAAGTGCAATTTATCTAGGAAATGGATAGAATGAAATTTGGCCGTCTAAACGGCTAAAATTTCTTGACAAAAAAAATAAGCTGTTGATAATTGGCGAATCACCAATTTAAAAGGTTATTATTTCAATGGCTGTGCAAAATGCCGTGCTTTTTCAAGACAATCCCCTCCAATTAATATTGGGTGGGCAGCTTTCGCCTATTAATGTCGCGTATCAAACTTACGGTACTTTAAATGCAGATAAAAGCAATGCTGTATTGATTTGTCATGCCTTAACAGGAGATGCTGAACCTTATTTTGATGAACCGAATAAAGATGGTTGGTGGCAAAATTTTATGGGGGATGGTCTCGCATTTGATACATCTAAATACTTTTTTATTTGTTCAAATGTATTAGGCGGGTGCAAAGGAACCACGGGACCAAGCTCAATTAATCCCACTACGGGAAAACCTTATGGCAGTCAGTTCCCGAATATTATTGTTCAAGATATTATTAAAGTACAAAAAGCGTTACTTGACTATCTTGGCATAGCGCATTTAAAAGCAATAGTGGGTGGCTCTTTTGGCGGTATGCAAGCCACACAATGGGCAATTGATTATCCGGATTTTATGGATAACATTGTGAACCTTTGCTCTTCAATTTTCTTCAGTGCAGAAGCCATTGGGTTTAATCATGTGATGCGTCAGGCTGTCATTAATGATCCGAATTTTAATAATGGCGATTATTATGAAGGGACACCGCCTAATCAAGGTCTTTCTATTGCTCGTATGTTGGGAATGTTAACTTATCGGACAGATGTGCAGTTAGCTAAGGCATTTGGACGAGCGACTAAATCTGAAAGACAATTTTGGGGTGATCACTTCCAAGTGGAATCCTATTTGAGTTATCAAGGTAAAAAATTCTTAGAGCGCTTTGATGCCAACACCTATTTGCATTTATTGCGAGCTCTCGATCTGTATGATCCTAGCGTAGGGTATATGGATGTAAAAAAAGCCTTATCTCGAATTAAAGCCTGCTATACATTGGTTTCAGTGACAACAGATCAACTATTTAAATCCATTGATTTGCATAAAAGTAAACAGCTTTTAGAGCAAGCTGGCGTGGATTTAAGATTCTACGAATTCCCATCGGATTATGGTCACGATGCATTTTTAGTGGACTATACAGCGTTTGAAAATAAAATCCGAAGTGGATTAGAAGGCGAGTTTGAATAAGAACAATAGAAAAGGCGGAAATCTCCGCCTTTTTTGATCTTTATAGATGGCTCACGAAACGTGATAAATCTTTTGGTTTACAGTCTCTTTCTAATTTTTCAGCCGCTGTACCAATTTGTAATAAGGCAACGATCTTATCATTTTTGTCACAACCAAATGCTTCACGTAATTCACGTCCCTCAACGAGAGGACCAGTTGCCCAAAAACTTTCAAAACCAAGAGCATTACCCGTAAGTTGAATCGCATAAGTTGCAGCAGCTGCAGTAAGCATTTGTTCCCAACCCGGTACTTTTTTCACTTCATGATTAATTTTAGCAATCACTGCAATGACCATCGGCGCACGGCGTGCAAAATTCTCTGCTTTTTTTAATCGCTCTTCACCTAAATCAAATTCAGTCACCGCTGCTTTGAGTAAGCTTTCCAATTTACTTAAACCCGTGCCTTGGATTACTACAAAATGATAAGGTTCAAGTTTACCATGATCAGGAGCATGTAAAGCGGCTTGAAACATTTGTTCTAATTGCACTTGGCTAGGTGCAGGCGCGGTTAATTTTTTATTCGATTTGCGTTGTGTTAAAAGGGTTAATGCATCCATAGTATTTTCCTTCTTCTAGTTAAGTGCGGTTGATTATAACATAGTTTTTCATAGGACTTTATGATAGGCTACGCACAATTTTTATTTCTGTTCTAAAGGTTTAATTTCGCATGAATGTCATCTTAAGCGTATTGAAATTTTGTTGTAAAGCGCTCAATTTTATCCGAAATCTTGTGATGAATTTTGTGTTCTTACTGTTTGTTTTAGCGTTGATTGTGCTTGTCAGCCTTTTTAGTGATGGTAAGAAAAGTCAAGTTTTATCGGGCGATCAAGGCGCATTATATTTAAATTTAACGGGCTATCTTGCAGATAACACGGAAGATATGCTGAGTTGGCAAGAGGAATTTCAACGTTTAAATAATGAAAAGGTCTCGTATAAATATTCTACGTTTGATGTGGTGCAAAGTATTTTATCTGCGAAAGATGATGAACGAATTCGTGGTTTAGTACTAAATTTAAATGACTTTGAAGGGGGAGATCTTCCATCATTAGAGTATGTAGGAAAAGCGATTCAAAGTTTTAAAGAGTCAGAAAAGCCAGTTATTGCTTATGCCGATAATTACACGCAGGCACAATATTTCCTTGCGAGTTTTGCGGATGACATTTATCTCAGTACGATTGGGCAAGTCGGTATTCAAGGTTTGCGTCAGGAAAATCTTTACTTTAAATCCATGCTCGAAAAACTTGAAATAACACCTCATATTTTCCGTGTAGGGACTTATAAGTCCGCGGTAGAACCGTTCTTGCGTGATGATATGTCGCCAGAAGCAAAAGCGAACATGCAAAAATGGCTTGGTGGCATGTGGCAGAATTATATGCAAACATTAATAGCTAATCGTAATATTACCGCTAATGATGTATTACCGAATGCACAAAAATATATTAGTGATTTAAAAGTATTAAAAGGTGATGAAACGGCTTATGTGAAAAAACGTCATTTAGTGACACAGTTTGCGACAAGATTGGATTTAGATAAAAAATTGACCGCACTTTTTGGGCAAGATGAAGAAGGAAAAGCTAAATTATTAGAGTTTGAAGATTATTTATCTGATTTAGGTGATCGTTTCTCTGTGGATCCAAATGAAAAAAATATCGTTGCGGTAGTGAATGTCGAAGGGACGATTATTGATGGGGAAAGTGATGAAGAATCCGCAGGTGGCGATACCATTGCGAAGTTATTAAGACAAGCCTACGATAACGAGAAAGTGAAGGCGGTTGTTCTGCGCGTTAACTCACCGGGAGGCAGTGCGTTTGCCTCTGAAATTATTCGCCAAGAAACTGAAAACCTTCAGAAAGCAGGTAAACCTGTTGTGGTATCCATGGGGGGCATGGCAGCCTCTGGCGGTTATTGGATTTCTTCAACTGCCGACTATATCGTGGCAGATAAAAATACGATTACGGGTTCAATCGGGATTTTTGCATTATTCCCAACCTTTGAAAATACAATCAAAAAAATGGGAATGAGTACTGATGGCGTAGCGACAACGGATCTCGCGGAAACGTCAGCTTTAAGTTCATTGGGTAAAAATACACAGGATATTTATCAACTTAGTATCGAAAATGGTTATGATCGTTTCCTAGAGGTGGTAAGCCGTGGTCGTCAATTATCAAAAGATAAAGTGGATAAAATTGCTCAGGGCCAAGTTTGGTTAGGGCAAGATGCACAGAAAAATGGCTTAGTGGATGAATTAGGCGATATTGATGTAGCCATTGATAAAGTGGCCGCACTAGTCAATCAACATCCTGATAAATACATGGATAATTTTAGTGTGCAATGGTTGGTGGATGAAGATAATAGTTTCTTTGCTAAATTAGATCGCAAGCTTAAACAAAAAGGTCAAGCGTTACTGACAAATTGGTTGGGACTGCCACAGGAAGTGTATCAAGTGAAAAAACAACTGAATGTGTTAAGTCAATTTAATGATCCAAAAGGGCAGTATTTATATTGTTTAAATTGTGGTTCAGTTAAGTAATTCGTAAAGTATAAAAAAGGGCGGAATGTAATTTCCGCCCTTTATTTTTATCCAATTAGTTTATTTTTCATTTTTGATATTGGAGAAAATATTTGCCAAAATTGGACCCGATACATTGTGCCAGAAACTAAATAAAGCACTTGGTACTGCGGCAATTGGGTTGAAATGAGCGGCTGCCAGTGCAGCACCTAAACCTGAGTTTTGCATGCCTACTTCAATTGCCACAGCTTTGCTATCTGCAGTATTAAGTTTAAATAATTTCGCTGCAAAGTAACCAATTAAATAGCCTAAGCAGTTATGTAAAACCACTACGCTGAAAATTAATAGGCCTGATTCTACGATTTTATCTTTACTTACTGCTACAACAGCCGCCAAGATTAAGACAATAGAAATAACAGAGACTAATGGCATAGTTTGGCTTGCTTGCTCCACCTGTTTTTTGAAGAGCGCACGAACAACTAAACCTAAGAAAATTGGGAACAATACCATTTTTAATACAGACATAAACATCGCGCCAGCATCAATATCTAACCATTGACTTGCTAACACATAGAAAATAGCAGGGGTTAATACTGGTGAAAGTAAGGTTGAGATTGTCGTACAAGCAACAGAAAGCGCGGTGTTACCTTTCGCTAAATAAGTCATTACGTTTGATGACGTACCACCCGGGCAAGAACCTACAAGAATCACACCAACCGCTAAATCAGCTGGCAAATCAAAGGCTTTTGCTAATCCAAATGCGATGGCCGGCATAATGATAAATTGACCTGCAACACCAATGAATACCGATTTAGGATGTTTAGCCACTTCACTGAAATCAGCAAAAGTTAAGGTAATTCCCATGCCAAACATCACCAAACCTAAAAGGTAAGGAATGTAGGGGGCAAAAATTTTGAATTGCTCAGGGAAGAGAAAGGCGAGAAGAGCAAAAACAATCGCCCATAGTGCGAAAGTTTTGCTCACAAAGTTAGTGAGTTTTAGTAATGCTTGCATAGATGCTTTCCTATTTTGTTAAAAGAATGAAAAGAGCGGTCAATTTTAAAGGCGTTTTTGGGATATGTCTATGCCTAACTTGTATTTGAAGGTGCTTAGG
>JAWHBY010000023.1:0-25439 GCA_032568935.1 Parahaemophilus parainfluenzae | reverse complement strand
CGGTACAGGCCATGTGGTGGAATTCTGTGGTGAAGCTATTCGTGACCTTTCTATGGAAGGCCGTATGACTGTATGTAATATGGCGATTGAAATGGGCGCGAAAGCTGGCTTAATCGCACCAGATGAAACGACTTTCGAATACTTAAAAGGTCGTCCACATGCACCAAAAGGTAAAGATTGGGATGATGCCGTTGCTTATTGGAAAACCTTAAAATCCGATGATGATGCAAAATTTGACACTGTCATCACATTAGAAGCCAAAGATATTGCGCCACAGGTAACTTGGGGAACAAATCCAGGCCAAGTAATCGGTATCGATCAGCCAGTGCCAAATCCAGCAGAAATGATAGATCCCGTCACTCGTGCTTCAGCAGAAAAAGCGTTGAATTATATTGGCTTAGAAGCTAACGCTGATTTAAAAGAAATCCCTGTGGATCAAGTGTTTATCGGATCTTGTACTAATGCACGTATCGAAGATTTACGCGCCGCTGCGGCGGTGATGAAAGGCCGTAAAAAAGCCGATAACGTAAAACGGATTTTAGTGGTGCCGGGTTCCGGTTTAGTCAAAGAACAAGCGGAAAAAGAAGGCTTGGATAAAATCTTTATCGAAGCGGGTGCTGAATGGCGTAACCCAGGCTGCTCAATGTGTTTAGGGATGAACGATGACCGTTTAGGTGAATGGGAACGTTGTGCTTCCACTTCGAACCGTAACTTTGAAGGTCGCCAAGGCCGTAATGGTCGTACTCACTTGGTGAGTCCTGCGATGGCAGCGGCAGCTGGAATGTTCGGTAAATTCGTTGATATTCGTGACGTAACATTAAACTAAGGAGCAGAAAATGGCAGGATTTAAACAACTTTCAGGCTTAGTAGTGCCATTGGATGCGGCAAACGTGGACACGGATGCAATTATTCCAAAACAATTTTTACAAGCAATTACTCGCGTGGGTTTCGGCAAACACTTATTCCACGAATGGCGTTATTTGGATGTAGAAGGCACCAAGCCAAACCCAGATTTCGTATTGAATTATCCACAATATCAAGGCGCGACCATTTTATTAGCGCGTAAAAATCTTGGTTGTGGTTCTTCTCGTGAACATGCACCTTGGGCATTAGCCGATTATGGTTTCAAAGTAATGATCGCACCAAGTTTTGCGGATATTTTCTATAATAACAGTTTAAACAACCACATGTTACCGATTCGTTTAAGCGAAGAAGAAGTGGAAGAAATCTTCCAATGGGTGTGGGCAAATGAAGGCAAACAAATCCATGTGGATTTAGAAGCGATGACGGTCACCGTAGGTGACAAAGTCTATCATTTTGAACTGGATGAATTCCGCCGTCATTGTTTATTAAACGGCTTGGATAACATCGGTTTGACGTTACAACACGAAGATGCCATCAGTGAATACGAAAAAAACATTCCAGCATTTTTACGTTAATCTATTTTCTTACTCGGACAGCAAATATTGCTAACCATTCGGCGGACAATTTGTCCGCCTTTCTTTTTGAAAACATTCCATTTTTTTACCGCACTTTCTCCCCTTTTATTTGACAGTATCCATGCTTATCCCTATTATTCCGAGCAATATTGATTGATTTTAAAAAGAGCTGTCTATGTCACATAATCAAACCGAATTACTGAAAAAATCCCTCGCTGAACGCATCCTTATTTTAGATGGTGCGATGGGGACGATGATCCAAAAATACAAACTCACTGAGGCTGATTTTAGAGGCGAGCGTTTTAAAGAAAGTGCGGTTGATTTACGTGGCAATAATGACTTGCTCACTTTAACCCAACCCCTGTTAATTTCTGCCATTCATGAGAAATATTTAGCCGCAGGCGCCGATATTATTGAAACCAATACTTTCAGTTCTACCACCATTGCGCAAGCGGATTATGATTTACAGTCTATTGCCTACGAACTGAATTTTGCAGGTGCAAAGCTAGCAAGTTTAGCCGCAGATAAATACAGCACACCAGAAAAACCTCGCTTTGTCGCAGGCGTGTTAGGGCCAACCAACCGTACCGCCTCTATTTCTCCTGATGTAAACGATCCAGGTTTCCGTAATGTCACTTTTATGGAATTGGTCGATGCCTATGCTGAAGCGACCAAAGGCTTAATTGAAGGTGGTGCTGATTTAATCATGATCGAAACCATTTTCGACACGTTAAATGCAAAAGCCGCCATTTTCGCAATCGAAACCGTGTTTGAAGAATTAGGCGTTGAATTGCCGATTATGATTTCCGGCACCATTACCGATGCTTCCGGCCGTACGCTTTCAGGGCAAACCACAGAAGCATTCTACAACTCGCTTCGCCATGCCAAACCGCTCACTTTCGGTTTGAACTGTGCGCTAGGCCCGAAAGAACTCCGCCAGTATGTTGAACAACTCTCTAAAATCAGCGAAACCTATGTGTCTGTCCACCCAAATGCAGGCTTGCCAAATGCCTTTGGTGGCTATGATTTAGGGGCTGAAGAGATGGCGGCACACCTTAAAGAATGGGCTGAAAGTGGCTTTGTGAACATTGTTGGGGGTTGTTGTGGTACCACGCCAGAGCATATCAAAGCCTTTGCGGATGCAATGCAAGGTATTGCACCACGTAAATTGCCTGAAATTAAAACCGCGATGCGTTTATCGGGATTAGAGCCACTCAATATTGATGATGAAAGCCTATTCGTGAATGTGGGTGAACGCAATAACGTGACGGGTTCGGCGAAATTCAAACGCTTAATTAAAGAAGACAAATTTGCCGAAGCCATTGAAATTGCCATCGACCAAGTGGAAAACGGCGCGCAAGTGATCGACGTGAACATGGACGAAGCTTTACTCGACGGCAAAAAATGTATGACCCGTTTCCTCAACATTATGGCGACGGAACCTGATGCGGCAAAAGTGCCGGTGATGATCGACTCCTCCAAATGGGAAGTGATTGAGGCGGGCTTGCAATCGGTGCAAGGTAAGCCGATTGTGAACTCCATCTCCCTAAAAGAAGGCGAAGAAATTTTTATCGAACACGCCAAACTGGTGCGTAAATACGGCGCCGCCGTCGTCGTCATGGCGTTCGACGAAGTGGGGCAAGCGGACACCGAAGATCGCAAAGTGGAAATCTGTACCCGTGCCTATAACATTTTAGTCAATCAACTTGGCTTCCCGCCGGAAGACATCATTTTCGACCCGAATATTTTCGCCATCGGCACCGGGATTGAAGAACACAACAACTACGGTGTGGATTTCATCAATGCTACCGGTCGCATTAAACGCGCACTACCGCATGCGAAAATCTCAGGCGGGGTGTCGAATGTGTCTTTCTCATTCCGTGGTAACAACGTGATGCGTGAAGCCATTCACGCAGTGTTCCTCTATCATGCTATCAAACAAGGCATGGATATGGGGATCGTGAATGCAGGACAGCTCGCGATTTATGACGATCTCGATCCTGAATTGCGTGAAATCGTAGAAGATGCCGTCTTAAACCGTAGCCCAGATGCCACAGAAAAATTGCTCGATATTGCAGAAAAATACCGCAATCAAGGCAATGAAAGTGCGGTGGATTCTGTCGCCGAATGGCGTACGTGGCCAGTGGAAGAACGCTTAAAACACGCCCTCGTGAAAGGCATTACCACGCACATCATCGAAGACACTGAAGAAGCCCGCCAGAAATTGCCAACGCCGTTAGAGGTCATCGAAGGCCCGCTCATGGCAGGCATGGACGTGGTGGGCGATTTGTTCGGTGACGGTAAAATGTTCCTCCCACAAGTGGTGAAATCCGCACGCGTGATGAAACAATCCGTGGCGTATTTAGAGCCGTTTATCAACGCCACCAAACAAAAAGGTTCCAGCAACGGCAAAGTGGTGATCGCTACCGTGAAAGGTGACGTGCATGACATCGGCAAAAATATCGTGAGCGTGGTGTTGCAATGTAATAACTTTGAAGTGATCGACTTAGGCGTGATGGTGCCGGCGGATAAAATCATTCAAACGGCGATTGATGAAAAAGCGGATCTTATCGGCTTGAGCGGTTTGATTACGCCATCCCTAGACGAAATGGAATACTTCCTTGGCGAAATGACGCGTTTAGGTTTGAACTTGCCTGTTTTAATTGGTGGCGCAACCACCTCCAAAGAACATACCGCCATTAAACTTTATCCAAAATACAAACAACACGGTGTGTTCTATACCTCGAACGCCTCCCGTGCGGTCACAGTCTGTGCCACGCTGATGAACCCGGAAGGGCGTGCAGCATTGTGGGAGCAATTCAAGAAAGATTACGAGAAAATCCAACAATCTTTTGCCAATCGCAAACCACTGCGTAAACAACTGAGTATTGAAGAAGCTCGCGCCAACCGTTTCGATGGCTTCAGTGGTGAATGGGCGGATTATGTGCCGCCAACGCCAAAACAAACCGGCATTGTGGAATTTAAAAACGTGCCGATTGCCGAGCTACGTAAATTTATCGACTGGTCGCCATTCTTCCGCGTATGGGGCTTGATGGGTGGCTATCCGGATGCCTTTGATCATCTGGAAAGTGGCGAAGAAGCCCGCCGCGTGTGGAATGATGCGCAAGCGATGTTAGATGCTTTCGAACACAACCACAAACTTAACCCAAGCGGTATTTTAGGTATTTTCCCTGCAGAACGTGTGGGCGATGATGTGGTGCTATTCTCCGATGAAGACCGCACTCAACCCATCGGCACGGCTTACGGCTTACGCCAACAAACGGAACGTGGCAAAAACAGCAAAAGCCAATTTAACTTTGCCTTGAGCGACTTTATCGCCGATCGAGAAAGTGGCAAAAAAGACTGGATGGGCATGTTCGCCGTGTGTGCCGGTACCGAAGAAATGGATTTAGTGGAAGGCTACAAAGCCGCAGGCGATGACTACAATGCCATCTTGCTACAAGCTGTGGGTGACCGCTTAGCCGAAGCCATGGCGGAATACTTGCACTTTGAGCTTCGCACCCGCATTTGGGGCTATACGCAAGAAGAGCTCGATAATCAAGGTTTAATCAATGAAAACTATGTTGGCATCCGACCTGCACCCGGCTATCCAAGCTGCCCGGAACATACCGAAAAAGCCTTGATTTGGGATTTGCTTGAAGTAGAACAACGCATCGGCATGAAACTCACCGAAAGCTACGCCATGTGGCCGGCAGCTTCCGTCTGCGGTTGGTACTTCACCCATCCTGCAAGCAACTATTTCACTTTAGGTCGCATTGATGAAGACCAAGCTCAAGATTATGCCAAACGTAAAGGTTGGGATGAGAGAGAGATGATGAAATGGTTGGGTGTGGCGATGAAGTAAAAACTCATCAGAAATTGACCGTACTTGTAGGGTGGGATTTATCCCACCTTTTATTAAGTGGACAGCTAATATGAAAAAACTTCCTAATATATACCAGCATCTATTTCCTCTAAGTAACTTTCAAACTATAAAGGAATATTTTGAATATTTTATTTTTAGAAAGAATATTGCTGACTTAGATAAACCCTTGTTTAATTCTAGTAATAGAAAACTCTGGTTAGAGGATTATCCCACACTTGATTGTTTCCCAAAAACTTTAAGCTACATTGATGATCCAAATTCCTTTCCTTTATCAGAAGTAGCTAAGGAATTAGCCAATGTAGAATTGTATTTACCTAAAAATGAAATCCTGTTTCACTCAGGTAACTTACCGAATAAAGTTTCTTTAGCTATAGGACAGGAATTCCAATTAAAGGAAATCTTCTCTGCAACATTAGACCCCTATATTGCAAATGTCCACGATAGTGATGATGATATTTACTGGTATATACAAATCAAAAACGAGAATATTAGATGTTTACCTATTCCAGATGAATATGGAGAGTATGAAGTTATTATCTTAGATTCTCCAATAGCAAAAATAGTTGATATAAAGACTGCTCAAAGAGATGCTATGTGGTTAGGAGATATACATTACAAACCAGAAAACAAAACTATCGTTTATGTTAATTTATATTAATAAACATTAGGAGAAATTTATGGGAAATAACATTAAAGCCCAAATTGGCAAAACTAATATTTCTGGTGATGGAAATAATATTAAGCAAATTGGCTACGGAAATCAGAATAATAGTAATAACATTGTACATAATCACTATCATCAAACCAATCAAAATTCATCATCAGATGGAAATGAGCTTATTCTATTTGGAATTTTTATAACTGGATTCATAATATTTATGAATTATATTCTATTTAAGCATGCATATTATATATCAAATATAATTAAGTACATTCATGCAAGCCTAGCATTAATACCTATAGCTTTATATAATATTTATAAAAAAGAAGCATTATCAAAAAACAATATTTTTAAAGCATCATTTATATTAATTATAGGAGCGCTATCATTTATATGCGCAAAAGAATTATTCACAATGAATGAGTTTAAGGCATTAGCTAATCACGCATATAATAAAAACCTTTCAGAATATTGGAATATGCAAAGAGAGTGGAAAATAATATCTATTTATTTCCTTATTGGAGCAACATTGGTTACACTATTAATTGGCATAAATATATTTTTCACAATTTTATTCTTTAAATATTCATTAACATTAGAAAAAGTCATAAATTTAACAGGTATAATCATCATTTTTTTATTAGCAATTCTTATTTTCTATTTTATTATTTTTGATAAAACTATATTGCTTAACCTTATTAATAAAATACCATTAATAAAATAATCTAAAACGACGATGCACATATCTAGCGGCCCTTGATAGGCACAAGCGTCCTCGCTTGTGCCTATCAGCTAAAAGTTCGCTCAAAAAATCCAAAGATTTTTGAATATTGGTTTATGGGTAAAATCAGCAATATTTTATTAAATATCACGAGTGTGGACGCTGGCGCTATCTTGTTTTATTTGTACCGTTCTGTTGGCGCACGCTTTCCAGCGTGTGCCTAATTTCACTAAAAAACGCCTTAAAAACTCACCGCACTTTAATTTCTAGGGCTCACGTTAGGAAAAGCGCGTCGGCATATAAGTTTAGTGAATAATTCTCTCCCATACTTTTTAATCTCTAACGCTCACATTGTGAAAAGCATATTCTAAAAATAAATAGCAAAATAATTTTTAATTAAGTAAAATCTTTGAAATTTAGTCACTTGTAAGGAACTTATGAAAAAATTTATCTCTTTGCTTTGCTTAGCATTAGCAGCTTGTTCTAGTAACAAGACCCCATCTTCTCCTGAAGAAATAACATACATTTCAGAATCTTCAGGAATGCACCATATCAGTGATGATATCGTGTATATTCGAGATATTATCAAAACCCCAGATAACAAAATTTATTTACTTGGTGATACGGAAGATTACGAGTTTTCAGGGGCTGAAATAGAATATCTTCGACCTTTGTTACAATCTGAATACATCACGCCGATGTTAAAAAAGGAAGACAAAAATTACGACCTTAGTATAAGTATTTATGCTGATCGCAGCCATAATAATGTCCAGTTAAAATATCGTCTTTATATGCCGGTTAAGCATATAAAAACGTTGCGCCAAAGTATTCAGGGACTAAAACCACGCTGGACTAACTATTACAACGATGGTCGATGCAATACAGATGGTTTCTTCTATCCAGCACCTGCTGACTGCAAAGGAAAAGAACGCCCAACTCAACTCGTATTTGAAATAGATGCCAAAGAAGATAGACTTAATGGGAAAATCGTAAAACTAAGTAACCGAGATGATATTCTGAAAAATCCATCTCTTCATATGGCAATAAGATCGTATGTATATAATTATCGTTTAAAAACAGATAAAGAAATTCAGTCAGAAAAATGGAAGGATACAAAAGATAGTATTAAAGATGGCGTAGGAAAAACTATAACGATTATTACTGCACCAATCTGGTTTCCTCTCTATATCTATAGTTTCAGTGGCAGAATCGGTTAATTAAAATTACTTTATTTTCAATAGCACCAATCCATCTGTTGGTGCTATTTTTTCTTTCACCTCATACCTTCTCGACATTTAACAATTCCTATAAAAATAAATAGCAAAATAATTTTCTATTCAGTAAAATCATTTTTAAATCCAAATACTTATAAGGAACCTTATGAAAAAAATTATCTCTTTACTTTGCTTAGTATTAGCAGCTTGCTCTAGTAACAATACGCCACCTGCTTACGACAGCACGACGCCCTTTTACAAATATATGACTCGCTTAGAAAGTGAAGAAATATTGATTCGAGGTGTTGTTAAAACACCAGATAATAAAACTTATTTGCTTAGTGATAAAGAAGATTATGAGTTTTCAGGCGTTGATGCACATTACCTACAACCGTTGTTCCAACCTGAATACATGACAAAGCTGTTAAAATCCAATAGAAGTGATGATAAATTTTCTTTAACGCTTGCCTTTGCTGCTGACCGTAGTAATAACAATGTTAAAGCATATTATAGAATGACCGTACCGATTAAATACCTTAATACGCTTCGTCAGAGCCTAGAGGGATTAGAGCAACGTTGGCAGGTATTCTATGAGGCTGGTGATTGTGTGGCAAACGATTTTTTCCATAAAGAACCTTCAGAATGCAAAGGGAATAAACCTAGAACCACAATTACCCTCTATATGGAAAAGGGAGATACGCCAATAATCAATGGGCGTATAGTGAAATTGAATAACCGTGATGAAATTTTGAAAAAATCCTCACGCTCTATACCAATACCTGCATATCTTGATAATTATCGTCTAAAAACAGATGAAGAAATTCGATCAGAGAAACGAGATAAGATGAAAGAATCAGCCAAATATAGAGCAAAAGAAGCCTTTGACATCATTACTGCACCAATTTACTACCTTATGTTGATAGGGGTGGGTCCTGTTATGGGCAAGTAGTTACTTATCATATTTCATTTTCTTTATAATGGCGCACGCTCGCAGCGTGTGCCAAATTTTACTAAAAAACACTTCAAAAACTCACCGCACTTTATCCTTTCTCGATTACTCAATTTCCGCTATTATAGTTTCTTTCTCATTCACTCTACTCTCGGAACTTTATCGATGAATAAATTTAAAATAGCATTACTGACAGCGACATTCGTAGGTTTGTTTGCTTGCACCACAACACAACAACCAAAGAAAACTGTTAAAACACGATTCCTTAAAAATAACATTAGCCAAACGGAATTAAACAATCCGAAAGACTACAAACGTTATTACTATTCTTGCCGTAATTCAGAAACGGGTTCAAGTTCGTATTTAACCACTTACTTCCCGCTTTCAAGAGAAAGCCGCATGAAAGATAACTTTGGTATTTATTTCCAATTAGATGGTGGAAAAGCAGTGCCGTTTGATCATGTGGAAAATCGTACCTTAAATGCACGAGGAAATCGCTTTGAAGTGATTTATCGCTCTTATGAGCCGATTGATGGCAGTTATGTTGATTTAATCGCACGTGAAAATGATTCCGTGTATTACAAGAATAATCAAGGCATGAAAAGCACTTGGTTAAACTGTCGAGAAGGCTAATTATCGCTTAAAGTGCGGTCGTTTTTAGAGGCATTTTTCCAAACAAAAAAGCACGATCTTTAACTCGTGCTTTTTCTTTTTTATTTTGATTAGGCTTTTGCACGTTTCACGAAAATCACAGAAAGCGTGAATGCTACTACAAATGAAATCACCATACCAATGCTGTACATCGCAAGGCTATCCGGTTTGATAGAGGGAATACCTAAGAAACCTGCTGCCCCTAATGCAATGGCTTTTACGTTGAAGAACGCGATAAAGGCACTTGATAAAGCTGAACCAATCATCGCCGCAAAGAAAGCTTGACGATAGCGTAAGTTCACCCCGAACATTGCCGGTTCAGTAATCCCTAATAATGCAGAGATACCAGATGGTACCGCTAAGCCACGTACTTTTGGATCTTTTAATGCCACTGCCACACCTAAACAGGCCGCACCTTGTGCGATGTTTGACATGGCGGCGATTGGGAAAATAAAGGTACCACCTGTATTTGCCATTTCAGCTAATAATTGTGTTTCAACCGCAATAAAGGTTTGGTGCATACCCGTGATAACGATTGGTGCGTAGAATGCCCCAAAGATCGCGCCACCAACAAAACCTAAAGTGTCATATAACCAAGTTAAGCCTGAAGCAATTAATGAACCCGCTTCACGACCGATCGGACCGATTACGGTGAATGCTAAGAAGCCCGCAATAAAGAGCGAGAATAATGGAGTAATAAGGTTATCTAAATAAGAAGGGACAAACTTACGGAAGGTTTTTTCTAAGGTTGCTAATACCCAAGCAGAAACTAATGTTGGGATGACAGTGCCTTGATAGCCGACTTTTTCAATTTCAAGACCGAATACATTCCAGTATTGGATTTTGCCTTGAGCAAGGGTTAACGCATAGTTCCAACCATCTGCTAATGCAGGGTGAACTAATAACATCCCAAGCGCTGCCCCTAAGAATGGGTTACCGCCAAATTTACGAGTCGCTGAGAAACCGAGTAATACTGGTAAGAACACAAACGGTGCATTCGCAATGGTATTAATAAAATCCACCAAATCCGCAAGACCTGGGTGCATATCAATCACGCTTAATTCATCAACGAAGAAACCTTTCGCTGTCAGCATGGAGTGAATACCCATTAACAAACCGCCTGCAACGATTGCCGGAATGATTGGCACGAAAATATCCGCTAAGCCTTTTACCAAACGTTGTAATAAGTTTTGATTTCCAGATGCTGCTTCTGCCACTTCGGCTTTGCTCACATCGCCGATACCAAGTAATTTGGTAAGTTCAGCATGGACTTTATTCACCGTACCTGAACCGAAGATAATTTGATATTGACCGGCGACAGCAAACTGCCCTTTCACGCCTTCAATATTATCAATACCTTCTTTGTCCACTTTGCTTTCATCGTTTAGCACAATACGTAAACGCGTTGCACAATGTGCTGCTGTGGCGATGTTTTCTTTGCCGCCAAGCTTATCAATCACTTGCTGGGCAATTTGAGGGAAGTTCATAGTGCTCTCCTAATGGGTTTCTAGAAAAAGAAAATCGACAGATTGTAACCAAAACAGGGGATAATAACTAGCTATTCAAGTAAATTTTAGGCGAAAAAAAACCGACTTGATTAAGTCGGTTTATATTTGGTGCTCTGGGCGAGACTTGAACTCGCACGGCCTTCGGCCACTACCCCCTCAAGATAGCGTGTCTACCAATTCCACCACCAGAGCGTTTATTCTGTTTTTATTCCTTATTGCGGAATATCGTTATTTTTGTTTTCAACTGCTGGAGCAGCTTGTTGTTGCTGTTGTTGAACTTGTTCAGCAGTTTGAGATAAATCGTCAAATGAACCTTTTTGTACGTTACCACGGTGAGAGTTGATATTACCCAACACTAAAGCAATCACAAAAAAGCCGGTTGCTAAGATTGCGCTGGTACGGGTTAAGAAGTTACCTGCACCTGCAGAACCAAACATGGTACCTGATGCACCGCCGCCAAATGACGCACCCGCGTTCGCACCTTTACCTTGTTGAACAAGGATAAAGCCGATTAAGGCGATACAAACTAATACATAAATAAATAATAAAATATTGTACATTATTCTTTCTTCTCTAAATTGCAATTTCGCAAGAAAACTGGGAGCAAATGTTATATAAAATTCATGTTTTTCGCAAGCGCTTTCCCATTTTTTTTACTTAATTGTATTAAGTTTAATCAATTTTCAGTGTTTAAATCTTCCGATTTTTTGACCGCTCTTTTTCGTTTCGTTGCTGGTGAGCTTAAACCTTTTGAAATCTGACTTAGACGACGTAATGCGGTGAAATCCACAAAGCGAACTAAATCCGGTAACATTTGGTTAAGCGTAAACATAAATTGCTGATAACTCGCCTGTTTTTGACTGATATCCGTTAACTGCGCTTCCCAATGTGCCGTCATATCAGGTTGTGTGGCAATATCCGGTAGCGCTGAAATGAGGATCCGCCCCGTTTCTGTGCTGTGAATATTACGCCCTTTTTTCGTCAAAAAACCGCGTTTAAACAGCAATTCAATAATGCCCGCACGGGTGGCTTCTGTGCCAAGTCCATCTGTTTCACGCAGAATTTTTTTCAATTCTTTATCTTGCACAAAGCGCGCAATCCCTGTCATGGCGGAAAGCAACGTCGCATCGGTAAACGGTTTCGGTGGTTGTGTTTTTTTACTCACCACTTCGCCTCGTTCGCAGTACAGGATCTGTCCTTTCTCCACGATCGGCAATAGCGGCTCTTGATTTTCATCTTCGTCTTCTCTACCAAGCAATTCTTTCCAACCCGCGGTTTGCAAGTTGCGCGCTTGAGCCACAAAAGTACCGCCCGCAATACTTAAGGTAATTTTACTTTTACGATATTCCGCATCTGGACAGAATTGCAATAAATACTGGCGTGCAATCAATTCATAAATACGTTGTTCATCAATGCTTAAATTGATCGAACGTGTGTTAGCCGTTGGAATGATCGCATGGTGTGCTTCCACCTTTTTATCATTCCAGCAACGATTGCGCTGCTCAGTATCCACCACTGATGGCAAAGTTTGATAAATCTGACAATGCTGTGAAATCGCATTCATCACTTTATGTCGTTCAGCAAAATGCTCTTCCGGCAAATAACGACAATCAGAACGTGGATAGGTAATCAAACGATGGGTTTCATATAACCGCTGACAGGTATCCAACACACTCTGTGCCGACATACCAAAACGTTTTGCCGCATCAATCTGCAATGCTGACAACGAATAAGGCAAAGGCGCCGTTTCTTTCTCGCGCTTATCCACATATTCGGTCACTTCGGCAGGTTGATCGGTAATGCGCTTCACTACATTTTCGGCTAAGCCTAAAGACAGCACGCGACCATCTTCATCTTGGTAGTCTTCACAAGCCTTACTTGGTTGCCAAAGTGCAGAAAAAAGTGCGGTTGGATTTTCAGATGTTTTTTCTTCTTTTACCCACGCCAACACTTCATAGAAATCTTTTGGTTGGAAATTTTCAATTTCCAAATCACGGCGCACAATCAAGCCTAATACGGGGGTTTGCACTCGTCCAACAGAAAGTACACCATCGTAACCCGCTTGGCGACCGCGAATGGTATAGGCGCGAGTCATATTAATGCCATAAAGCCAGTCCGCACGCGCACGCGCCAGTGCAGAGGTGGCCAATGGAATAAAATGACGATTTGGTTGGAGTTTTTGTACCGCTTTTTCGACCGCACTAGGGTTAAGATCGCTAATCAAACAACGCAAAATGCTATCGCGTTTTTCCGCTGATAAATTGGCATAACTAAACACTTCATCCACCAGCAACTGCCCTTCTCTATCCGGGTCACCCGCGTTAACTAAAACATCGGCTTGATGAATCAGTTTTTCTACCACAGAAAGTTGCTTTTTCACTTCTTTTCGCGGTAACAGAATCCATTTTTCAGGAATGATGGGTAAATGTTCTAAACGCCATTGTTTAAATTTAGGATCGTAGGCATCCGGTTCTGCCTGTTCGAGCAAATGCCCCACGCACCAAGTCACAACATCATCATTGCCGCATTTAATAAAACCATCCCCCCGTTGATGAGGTTTTGGTAAGACATCGGCAATCGCTCGCCCAAGACTGGGTTTCTCGGCAATAAACAGGCGCATAAGATTAGTCGATCTGACGACGGCCTAAGAAAGAATGGGTTAAGGTAGTACCGTCCACGGTTTCTAATTCCCCACCGACAGGGATCCCATGGGCAATTCGGCTCACTTTAATATTATGTTGATGGCAAATTTCCGCAATATAATTGGCTGTCGCATCGCCTTCCACCGTTGGATTGGTCGCTAAAATAACTTCATGGAAAGATTCTTCAACCAAACGTTTTTGCAATAAATCTAAACCAATTTCTTTCGGACCAATACCATCTAAAGGCGATAAATGCCCCATTAAGACAAAATAACGCCCAGAAAATTGGCCTGTTTGCTCAATGGCCTGAATGTCTGCCGGCATTTCCACCACGCAAAGCAAACCTGAATTTTGACGGCGAGGATTGTTACAAATATTACACGTTTCCTCTTCGGTAAAATCACGACACTGTGAACAATGCCCAATTTTAGACATTGCTTCCGTTAACGCGCGTGCTAAGTTCATCCCACCGCTACGGTTGCGCTGTAAAAGATGATAAGCCATACGCTGCGCTGATTTCGGGCCGACACCCGGCAAGCAACGAAGATTTTCAATAAGATGTTCTAAAAGTGGACTGCTTTGCATAGTATTTATGATGGGAGAAAATGGATGGTGTGTGAATCGATAAACTCACACACCCGATGAATTAAAATGGAAGTTTCATTCCTGGAGGTAATGGCATGCCTGCTGTTACAGAAGCCATTTTTTCTTTTTGCAATTCTTCTGCACGACGGACTGCATCGTTGAATGCGGCAGCGATTAAATCTTCCAACATTTCTTTGTCGTCTTCCATTAAAGAAGGATCGATCTCAATACGACGACAGTTATGCGCACCATTAATCGTGATTTTTACTAAACCCGCACCGCTTTCGCCTGTTACTTCTAATTGGGCAATTTCTTCCTGCATTTTTTGCATTTTTTCTTGCATTTGTTGGGCTTGTTTCATCAAGCCGCCTAAACCGCCTTTTCCAAACATTGGATTTTCCTTCTTAAATTAACTAAAACGAGCCGCATTTTAACGAAAAAATTTGCCTTTGGGAACAGAGAAATTTATTATTCCACACTTCAAAACTTGGTTAAAAATGACCGCTCTTTTATTTAGGAATTGCTAATGGAAACTCGTTATTACTTTATATTTACGGCAGCTATTATTTTGTTACAACTGCTGATTTATATTTTTAATAAAACACTGATTTGGTGGCTGAACAAACCACTCTCCCAAAAGGTAAGACGAACTATCACTTTTACCAGTTTTTTGCTTCCTAATGTCTTAGTTATTTGTCATTTTTTAAAGCTTTTTACGGCATTTCGACTTATTGCTTTAGTGCTCGCGCTGCTTCTTTTTTCAGCCTTTGCGAGCATTGCTGTGGGAGGTATTCACTTCCTTTTCCGAAAATCTAAATCCATCACAAAAATCGACCGCACTTTGCGTATTGCTTATCCTGTTTTATTTATTGGTATCACTGCCTTAAGTGTGTATAACGCCTATGTCACACGTGTTATTCATTATGAAATCACGCTAGATAAGCCGATTAAACCGCTGCGAATTGGCATGGCAAGCGACCTCCATTTAGGCAAATTATTTGGTGGGAAAGAATTAGATAAACTGGCCGATATTATGCAGCAAGAAAAGGTCGATATCATTTTACTGCCTGGCGATATTATGGACGATAACGTCAATGCCTATTTAGCTGAAAAAATGCAACCTCATCTGGCAAAACTCAAAGCGCCAATGGGTGTTTATGCCACACTAGGCAATCACGATTTATTTGGAGACCAAGATCGAATTGATCAAGAAATTCGTAAAGCCGGTATTACCGTATTAAGAGATGAAACATTAACGTTAAATAATGAATTGGTGCTGATTGGACGAAATGACAATCTTGCTCACGATAGACCAAGTACCGAGACCTTATTAAAACAAGTGAATACTGACTTACCAATTATTCTATTAGATCACCGTCCAACAGATATCGAAAAACATGCGTCACTCCCGCTTGATATTCAAGTTTCAGGGCATGCGCATAAAGGGCAAGTATTCCCCGCGAGTTTAATCACAAAAATGATGTATCGTTTGGATTATGGTCATGAAAAAATTGGCAATCCACATGTTTTTGTCACTTCTGGTTACGGCTTTTGGGGCATCCCAATGCGCTTAGGTTCACAGTCTGAAGTAATTATTATTGACGTGAAAGGGAAATAAAAAAGAGCGGTCAAAAATGACCGCTATTTTATTATCAATTAGCTATTAAGAACACACTACTTTCACCGCTAAGCCACCTTTCGATGTTTCGCGATATTTGGCATTCATGTCTTTACCTGTTTCATACATGGTTTCGATCACCTTATCTAAGGTTACGCGAGGATTTGTGGTTCGGCGTAATGCCATACGGCTAGCGTTAATCGCTTTTACTGAAGCAATGGCATTACGTTCGATACAAGGTACTTGCACTTGACCACCAACAGGGTCGCAAGTTAAGCCCAGATTATGTTCCATCGCAATTTCAGCAGCAATGCACACTTGTACTGGCGTACCGCCTAGGATTTCAGTTAAACCCGCTGCAGCCATTGAGCATGCTACACCCACTTCACCTTGGCAACCAACTTCAGCACCAGAAATAGAGGCGTTCATCTTATAAAGCGAACCAATCATACTCGCTGTTAATAAATAACGCTCAATCACATCTTGTGTTAAAGGGCCTACGAATTTTTCGTAATAAGAAAGCACAGCCGGCACAATACCACAAGCACCATTTGTTGGTGCGGTCACAACTCGTCCACCTGCCGCATTTTCTTCGTTTACGGCAAGGGCAAACATATTCACCCAGTCGATTACATGCATTGGATCATTTGCAAGACGATTACTATTGGCTTGCAAGAGACGATAAAGTGACGGTGCACGACGTACCACTTTTAATGGGCCAGGTAACACGCCTTCTGTATTGACACCATGCTCAATACAAGCCTTCATAGTTTTCCAAACATTATGTAAATGCGCTTCAACTGATTTTTTATCGCGTAATGCTAACTCATTTCTCATCATCACCGTAGAAAGCATTAAGCCATTTTCCTGACAATGTTTCAAAATATCTTCAGCATATTGATAAGGATACGGCACAGTCACCGGATTTTCTTCCTCTTGACCAAAATGCGCTTCATCTACAATAAATCCACCACCGATAGAATAATAGGTTTGACGGTAAAGCACATTACGATCAGCATCTAATGCAGTAATGGTCATACCGTTTTCATGCAATGATAAAAAGGAATTATGGAATACCATATTGGCATCCCAATCGAAATTAACCGTTTTTTTGCCTTGTGCAATCGACAGTTTTTTGGTTTGTTTAACCTGCTCGATAAAGGTTGGGATTAGATCAATATCCACATCATGCGGTAAATAACCGGCTAATCCCATAATGATCGCAATATCGGTATTATGGCCATGTCCTGTCATAGAAAGGGAGCCATACACATCCACGTGCAAGGTTGCAACGGCATCAAATTTACCTTGCTCGATTAAATCGTCAATAAACTGCTTGCCTGCTTTCATCGGGCCGACAGTATGGGAGCTGGATGGCCCAACTCCCACTTTAAACATATCAAATACACTAATCATATTATTTAAAATCCCAAGCTAAACTAAAAAGCCGCTTATAATAATCCATATACGACCGCGGAGATAGCAATTAATCCCATAACTGTAACAAATACATTGCTAAAACGACCTTGATAGCGTTTCATTGCTGGAACATTGCGAATCGCATACATAGGCATAATGAAAAGGATCATCGCAATGATTGGGCCGCCAAGGGATTCGATCAAACCTAAAATACTTGGATTAATGATCGCCACACCCCATAAAGTCAATAAGAAGAAAACTGCAGTACCGTAATTTAATTTTTTACGATTCACGCTTTCACCTTTTATTTTGAGGTATAAACCTTCTAAACCTTCACGTGCTCCTAAATAATGACCAAAGAATGAGCTCGTAATCGCGAAGAAAGCCACTAATGGTGCGAAATAAGAAATATATGGGTTATCAAATTTGTTAGCAAGATAAGACAAGATACTAATATTTTGTGCTTTTGCTTCTAATAACTCTGCTGGTGTTAAGGTTAATACACAGCTAAATACAAAGAACATCACGAAGAAAAGTAATACGGTTGAAGTGCCTTTTTCTGTACGGCCGATGTGATATTCCGTTGTATTAAAATCTTTATATTCACGTTGTTGAGAAAGCGTGAAAGAGGAAATTGCCGGAGAATGGTTAAAAGAGAAAACCAATACTGGGATTGTTAACCACAATGTCGTGATGAAGCCACCAGCAGTAGGAAGCTCATAAAGCATTGAAGCATTCCATTGCGGAATAAGATAAATTGATAACGCAAAGAGAATCAACACCAATGGATAAACGAGTAATTCGGTGATTTTCAACATCACTTTTTCACTGAACAACATTACAGAAATCAATATCGCAATTAATACAAAAGAAAGAATCACACGGTTTGGTGAAGCCATGCCTAATTGGTTGACGATAAAAGAATCAACCGTATTAGTGATCCCGTTTCCATAAATCAATAAAATTGGGAAGATCGCAAAGAAATATAATAAGGTAATTAATTTCCCTGCGGTCGGGCCGAAATGTTCTTCAACTACTTCGGTAATATCACTGCCTGGCTTAGAAGAAGACAAGACGAAATAAGCCAAGCCACGATGTGCAAAATATGTCATCGGTCCGACTAAAATCGCCATCACAACCAAAGGCCAAAAACCGCCCATCCCTGCATTGATTGGTAAAAATAATACCCCTGCGCCCACCGCAGTTCCAAATAAGTTTAATATCCAAGCTGTATCAAATTTATTCCATTTTTTATTAGTTGTAGTGTCCATACATCACCTTCTAAAGTTAAAATTATAAAATCGTTTATTTAATGACTATTCATTCATTAAATTAGTGGCTGCATTATGATGAGATTAGGGATTGATTGCAAAGTGCAAAATAATAAAGTGTGATCTCGCTAACAATTTTATGTAACTTTTTTACATAAATATTTATCTAGATCAAAAAACTGCGGTGAGAAATTTGAGCAAATTTTAAAGAGAGGAAAACAACAGAATAATGCTGAATTCTAAAAAGCAAAAAGCCGCTAAATTACTTTAGCGGCTTCTTAGAAT
Organism: Parahaemophilus parainfluenzae; assembly: GCA_032568935.1. GTDB lineage: Bacteria > Pseudomonadota > Gammaproteobacteria > Enterobacterales > Pasteurellaceae > Haemophilus_D > Haemophilus_D parainfluenzae_AE. The sequence continues at coordinate 6,590 of JAWHBY010000023.1, read as the reverse complement.
TTGGCTCCTCCTGCGGGACTCGAACCTGCGACATATGGATTAACAGTCCACCGTTCTACCGACTGAACTAAGGAGGAAATGGTGCCTCGAGGCGGAATCGAACCACCGACACGGGGATTTTCAATCCCCTGCTCTACCGACTGAGCTATCGAGGCGTTATCGTTATTGGCTACTGCCTGACAACGGAGCGTATTAAACTATTTTTTCGGGTATCGGTCAACAATTAAATTCAAAAAAAGTGAAAAATTTAGTGTATTTGAATGGTTAATAACCAAAACGTCTATAAAAAGAACGTATTTTGAAAAACTCAACTAAAAATAACCGCACTTTATAGAAAAAATAATGCCCGAGAGAAAAGTCTTTCGGGCATGGTATTTAATTTCTGAAATTATCGTCTTACACGGAATTTCTTCTGAGCTGCATCCACTTTCAACAAGTAGTTTCTTGCTTGTGACGATGGATGTGCTGTAGTTAAGATGCGATATACTTGTTCAGGATACATCTGATTGATCTTATAGATCGCCTCATCTTTATCCTCATCGAATACACGTAATACTGCACCTGCACCACTGTTGTAGGCAGAAATCATTGCAAAACGTTTAGAGGTAGGGTTTGTAATACCATCTAAATATTGATTTTGCAGAATCCATAAGTAAGAAACCCCCGCATCAATGTTATTTGCAGGATCATAAAGGTAACGCGCAGATGGTTGTCCACCTTTACCTTTCATCGCAAATACATCACGACCTGCTGTGCTTGGTACCACTTGCATTAAGCCGATTGCATTCGCATAACTTATCGCATACGGGTTGAAGCTAGATTCTGTTTGCATAATACCTAAAATCAAGCTCTCATCAATGCCATAGCGCTCTGCGGCTTTACGGACTAATGGAATATATTTTTGTGCACGCACTTCAACGTGGTTTGCAATCATTGAGATCACCACAAATTGCACGGTGTTACCATTTTGCAGGCGGCGAGTTTGTAATTTATTTTGGATTAAATAAGTCGCAAAGTTACTTGCAATCACTTGGTTAGCAATTTGCTGACCATTATTATCCACAACCTGACCTAATAAGAAAGGACGCGTACTAATCGGTACATCACCAGAAGCGAATAAGTCGATACCTTTCGCATCTGAGCCCATCAATAAAGTATGAACAATCGCGTTGTGTAAGCGATTAAGATCTTGTTGAGTTTCAACAATAATCGTACCTTCATCAAAGCTTACGTGGCTACGCGTATAGAAAGAGTCTGTGTATTTTACGTAGTCTTTACGGCTCGCGACTAAGAGCTCATTTACCCCCCAAATACGATCGATATTATGGGAGAATTGCCCCGTTAAAATATCTAACCCTTGTGTGTCTTTCGAAAACACTTCGTCATAATTAATGCCACGTCGATGGGTTGGCGAGTCGCTACACGCATATAAAAGCGGAAGTAGCGCCAATAATAAATACTTTTTCATAATCTTTTGTTATTTAGATGGGGGAACGTAACCTTCAATATGCACATCTTTGCCTTCAAATAAGAAATTCACCATTTCTTCTTCTAATAATTTACGATGTTCGGCATTCATCATATTAAGTTTTTTCTCGTTCACTAACATGGTTTGTTTTTTGATCCATTCGCCCCATGCTTGTTTACTAATTGAATTAAAAATACGTTTACCTAATTCACCGGGATACAGTTGAAAATCCAACCCTTCCGCATCTTGTTTCAAATATTCGCAAAAAACGGTTCTAGCCATAATAATTCCTTACAAATTGCGTTAATAAATTTTTCACAGGCTGAGCTAACCCGATCTGTTCAGGTGACGTTGGATCATACCAATATTTGACCGCACTTAATAGACCAGATTGAGATTCTTTTCCTTTTTCTGACAATTTTTTCCAATCTGAACGATCGCCCTCTTCAGATTTTCGATCAACTTCAACATAAATAGGATGAATGTCTAAGTGAAAATGGCTAAATGTATGACGGAAAGTTACCCATTCTTGATACTCGGCAATCCCTAGTTCTTTCAGATAACTCAGCAATGTTTGTTTATCATCAAACTGAGGAAAACAATACAACCCGCCCCATAAGCCTTTGCTTTCACGCTGTTCCAACCAGACTTTTCCTTGATAAGATAAAATCAAAAAATAACTCTGCTTTTCTGGCAACGATTTTTTGGGTTTCTTTCCAGGAAATTCCGTCCACTTTTCAAGTTTATTGGCTAAGCAATCCTTACTTAGAGGACAAAGATCGCATTTAGGTTTTGTTCGAGTACAAATCGCCGAACCGATATCCATCATAGCTTGATTAAATTCCGCCACTCTCGTTGTTGGTGTAACCTGTTCGCTCAACTGCCATAATTGATTTTCGACTTTCTTCTCGCCAGGCCAACCTTCAACAGCAAAATAACGAGAAAGCACACGTTTCACATTACCGTCTAAAATCGGATAAGGTTGATTTTGCACAGAAGATAATATTGCCCCCGCCGTAGATCGTCCCACGCCTGTTAACGCCCAAACTTGCTCAAATTGCGTTGGAAATTCGCCTTGATATTCATCTCTAATGGTTTGAGCGGCTTGATGTAAATTTCTCGCACGTGCGTAATAACCTAGTCCCGTCCACAGATGTAATACTTCATCTTGCGACGCATTAGCAAGTGCGGTCACATTGGGAAAGGTTTTAATAAAACGTTCAAAATAAGGAATGACTGTGGAAACTTGGGTTTGTTGTAACATCACTTCGGAAAGCCAAACACCATAAAGGGTTTTATTTTGCTGCCAAGGCAAATTTTTACGCCCAAACTTTTCATACCATTGTAAAACAGAATGGACAAAAGGGGCATTAACAGAGGATTGGGCTAACATAACTTTCCTAAAGTGCGGTCAAAAATAAGCAAAAATTTTGCGATGATTCTATCACTAAAGCACACCTCTTGATCAATTTGATTTTTTCAGTATAATTCGCAGTCTATTTGGTGCCGGATTGTCGGCGATTATTAACTCACGCGGTGTAAGTGGAAAGCATTTATAGCGGCGTGGCTTCAATTTGAGGTTTTCTATGAAACAAGGTATTCATCCAGAATATAAAGAGATCACTGCAACTTGTTCTTGCGGTAACGTGATCAAAACTCGTTCTACTTTAGGCAAAGATATCAACCTTGATGTGTGCGGTAGCTGCCACCCATTCTACACTGGTAAACAACGTGTTGTTGATACTGGTGGTCGTGTTGAACGCTTTAACAGCCGTTTCAAAATCCCAGGTACAAAATAATTTGAATCTGTGTGAAGAACCCTGCCTATGCAGGGTTTTTTATTATCTGAAATTCACCATTTTCAAAATTCAATCAATAAAAAAGTGCGGTCAAAATCGACCGCACTTTTTCTATCAGTTCTAAACGCTCAATTAAAATGAATATTTAACTGTTGCGTAATAAGCACGACCAGGTTCGTTATAAGTATGAGCATTGTAATTTGTACTGCTTGATGAACGATAAATGCGTTTATCAAATAAGTTACTTACGCCAACACGAATGCTGATTGTATCTTTCCAATTATAACCCGCACTTAATCCCCAAACTGCATAGCCACCAATATCTTCTGAGCCAGCAAGTTGATTAACGTGTGTATTGTTACCATTTTCCATACGGTTTTCCGGATTTTTACGGGATTTTTGTTTACCGTATTGCGTATAAGTTAACATTGCATCCAAACTATCGGTAATTTTATAACTTAAGCTTGAATTCAAGGTATATTTCGGCACGATAGAAAGCGGGTTACCTGTATCTTTATTTTTGGTTTTATGCATATAAGTGAAGTTATTCACCCAGTTTAATTTATCTTGGATTAGTGGTAATGTCAGATTACCTTCAAAACCTTCAATCACTGCGCGGTTTGCATTACCCCATTTATACACATAGTTACCTAAGTTAGTTAAACCGATAAATTCACCATCAGATACGATTTTATTACGATAATCATTACGGAAGTAAGCTACAGAAGCAAGAAGTCCATTTTTATCATATTCAATTCCGATTTCTTTATTCCAGCTGGTTTCCGGTTTAATGTCGCTATTACCTTGGAAATAACAAGTTTTATTATTTGGTACATTCGTTGGACAACCTTGACCTAAAGTAAACAACAAGTAATTTGGGTTAGTTTGATAAAGATTCGGTGCTTTATAAGCTCTTGCTATCCCACCTTTAATTCTCCAATCATCGTTGAGGCTTTGTAAGAAGTTTAATCCACCACTTAGATTAGAACCAGAATAGGTGTTGTAATCATAACGCAAAGATGGCGTTAAGATGGTAGATTGGGTTGCTGAAATATTATCTTCAACAAATACTGCCCATTCAGTTTGACTGCTATGACCACCTCGTACGTTTGAGATGCCGGTTGGTAGGCGTTCTTTCAAATCATAAAGCACCTTCCCTGTATTCTTGTCTCGCCGTCCACCAAGTAACTGTGTCATAGAAGCGTCATCATCTAAACTGCTATGTGCACCTTCAAAACCAACTGTCAGCATATGATCTACACCCAAGGTAAATGGAATATAGAATTCTGAACTAAAGCGTGTATTTTTAAGAATGGAATCACTAAAGGCTGATGTGCTCGAATAGCTGCCCTCTGGACCACCCGCTAAATATTCCGGTAAACGGCTGTTTTTAGTTTTATCAAAAGTAATATAAGTTTTATTGTCAAAATGATCGAATTTACCTTCATAGGTTAAAGCATAGTTCTGACGATATAAACGAGCAGTTTCAGCTTTGCTTCCTGCCAACGTTTTGGTTTCAGGATAGTTTTTATTATTGTAAAGCCCTGCTGAGCTATTTTGTGTATCACCATTATAAATATTACCTTGACGGCTAAAACCGGAATCCAAGGTTAATTTATTTTTCTCATTGATATTCCATACCAAACGGCCATTAATATCTTTATTACGTACACCTTCACGGCCAGCAATCGCAGGATCACCATTAATGCCAACTTCATCCGCTTGCGTTTTGTTCCAGTTACCATATAAACGGAATTGCAATACATCTTTAATTAACGCACCACTTAGATTAAAACCGACACGGTTCGTTGCACCTTCATCGCTGTCTTCTGGTTGATTGGTGTAATAGCTTAAGCTACCGTGTAAATCATTGGTAACAGGTTTAGTGATGATATTCACCACCCCACCCATTGCACCTGAACCATAGCGTGCTGCTGAAGGACCACGTAATACTTCAATTTTTTCAATCGCTTCAACCGGCACCCAGTTGCTGTCGCCACGAGAATTACGTTCACCACGCACACCATAACGTTCTGCATTACGAGAGGTGACTGGTTTACCATCCACTAAAATCAATGTATTTTCTGGTCCCATGCCACGAATATCAATTTGACGTTTATTTCCACGTTGTCCTGTGGATGAGTTACCCGTTAAATTAACACCTGGCATAGTGCGTAATACTTCAGAAATATCATTTGTCGCTGGGCGTTTCTCTAAATCTTTTGCAGTCACAAGAGAAGAACCAAGTGATTGTTTTACCTGATTTTCTGCTGTAACTTTAATTTCCTCAAGTTTCTCTTCGCCATAAGAATAGCTTGAAAAAAGCGCGATGGTTAACGTGCTTAATGCGAAGAATGATGTTGTTTTTAAATGATTGCCTTTATACATTGAATGCTCTCCTGGCATATGTGAAATAAATAATACCCGAGAATTCTAGTACAATATAATTTGAGTGTAAACAACAATTCTTATCATTATTATTCAAATTAAATGAACAAAATACCTAAATTTTGACCGCACTTTCTTGCAATCCCAACAGATTCTAGTATCATTCACGGCTTGCTAATTTGGCGAGTTTATTTCTATTGTCGGGTTCCCTACCCCCGATTAACCAACTAAAAAGGTCTTAAAATGAAAATTAATACCCCAATCTTTAATGATCAACAAAAACGTTTTGCTTTAATTTTATTAAGCTTATTTCACATCTTCATCATCACAGCCAGTAACTATTTCGTTCAAATTCCATTTGAAATCAATTTAAAATTGACCTCACTTGGCTTTGCTGATGATTTTTCCTTCCACAGCACATGGGGCACACTCACTTTCCCATTCATTTTCTTAGCCACTGATTTAACGGTACGTGTATTTGAGGCAAAAGAAGCGCGCTGGATCATCTTTATTGTGATGCTCCCCGCGCTTATCGTAAGTTACATTGTGTCGGTTGTTTTTTCTGATGGACAATATCAAGGCTTAAGTGCATTAAGTGAATTCAATATGTTTGTTTTCCGTATTGCATTTGCAAGTTTCTGTGCTTATGTTTTCGGACAATTATTAGATGTGTTAGTATTCAACCGCTTACGCCAATTAAAAACATGGTGGATTGCCCCGAGCAGCTCCATGACATTTGGTTCCCTTGCCGATACCTTTATGTTCTTTTGTGTAGCATTTTATCAAAGTAATGATCCATTTATGGCAGAACATTGGTTTAGCCTTGGATTCGTCGATTACTTATTTAAATTATTTGTCGGCATCGTCTTGTTTGTTCCCGCTTATGGCGTGGTACTCAGCATGATTTTGCGTAAACTTCAATCTCTCGCAAGCTC
>JAWHBY010000022.1:0-25458 GCA_032568935.1 Parahaemophilus parainfluenzae | reverse complement strand
AACCAGCATTTTCTACAACGACACGACGGATTGGGTTCTAATTAAAGTGCGGACAAAATTCTCATTGTTTTTTGACCGCACCTTTTATTCTCCTGTCAGCCAACTTGCGAGCAAAATAACGAGGGTGAAAATAGCGAACCAAATAAGGTGAAGTTTAGTGCTTTTTCGATTAATTTCGGCATTTTGTCGGTGTCGTTGTTCGAGTTTTTGTTTGTAAATTTCAAGATCTTCTTCTTTAAAAGAAAACCCACAATTTGGACAAAATTGAGCAGACTCGCTGATTTTTTTACGACATTCTGGGCAGCGAGTAAAAGCCATTAACGATCCTTTATTAATTATTTTAATTTATATGCCTATTGTAAGTGAAAAAAACGGAATGATAAACGTGACATGGATCACAAAATTGAAACAATGTAAAAATTAAAATTTTGATTTTGATGATTTTCACTTAGAATACCGCCGACGAAGTCTAGTATATGACTACATTTCGGTATTCATTTATTCCTGAGGAGTATTTTTTATGTTGTGGTTTTTCTTCTGCGTGGCGTTATTGCTTGCAGGTTATTTCTTTTATAGTCGTGTAATTGAGCGCATTTTTGTGATCAATCCAAACCGTAAAACGCCAGCTTATACCATGAATGATGGCGTTGACTATATGCCAATGTCTAAAACTAAGATTTGGTTAATTCAATTATTAAACATTGCAGGTACAGGTCCAATCTTTGGTCCGATTCTTGGTGCGTTATACGGGCCAGTTGCAATGCTTTGGATTGTAGTCGGTTGTATCTTTGCTGGTGCGGTACACGATTATTTCTGCGGAATGTTAAGTGTGCGTAATGGTGGGGCATCTATGCCTAACCTCGCAGGTAAATACTTAGGTCGTCCAGTTAAAGCATTCATTAACGTATTAGCTGTTGTGCTTTTATTATTAGTAGGTGTGGTATTCGTAGCAAGTCCTGCTCAATTAATGGGTACGATTACAATGGATGTGTTCGGTGCTGCATCAGGTAGCATTTCTATTAGCAATGCAGAAGAAATCCATCAGGTAGCTGAAGCAGGTGGTATTACTGTTTGGGGTATGGATAAAGCGACTGTGATCAGTGTTTGGACTGGTATTATCTTCATTTACTATATTCTTGCGACATTACTTCCGGTTGATAAAATCATCGGTCGTATCTACCCATTCTTCGGTGCATTATTACTCTTTATGTCTGTAGGGATGGTATATGGTTTAGTAAGTGCAGATCTTAGCTCAGCAGATCCAATTTCTTTCTATCGTTCTGTGGACGGTATGTCTTTTGATAAATTCTTCCAAAACTTTGAAACCCGTGCAGATTTACCATTATGGCCACTCTTGTTCTTAACAATCTCTTGTGGTGCATTATCTGGTTTCCACGCAACACAAAGCCCGTTAATGGCACGTTGTACTGAAAACGAAAAAGAAGCTCGCTTCATTTTCTACGGTGCGATGATCGGTGAAGGTATTATTGCGTTAGTATGGTGTGCAGTAGGTTTAAGTTTCTATGATTCTTTACCAGATTTATTAGCAGCGATTAAAGCAGGTTCTCCTTCTAAAGTGGTTTATGACTCTTCTATCCACTTCTTAGGTCTTGTGGGTGGTATTTTTGCAGTGTTAGGTGTGGTTGTTCTTCCTATTACATCAGGCGATACAGCATTCCGTGCAGCACGCCTTGTTATTGCAGAATTTTTCCATTTAGAACAAAAAACCTTAGCTAAACGTTTAATTATTGCTGTGCCATTATTCGTGGTTGGTTATATCGTATCAAAAGTGGATTTCTCTATCTTATGGCGTTACTTCACTTGGGCGAACCAAACTACTGCAATGGTTATGTTATGGACTGCAGCAGCGTACTTATACCGTTATAATAAATTCCACTGGGTATGTACAATCCCTGCGGCATTTATTAGTACTGTATGTTTCACTTACCTTGCATACAATAAAATCGGTTTCGGTTTAGACTATCAATTATCTGTTTATATCGGCTTAGGTTTAACAGTACTTTGTTTAGTATTATTCTTCACACAGCTTAAACCATTAGGTGATCGTGACGAAGAGGCGTATGTAAATAACTAATTAAATCGAGTTAAAAATTGAAAAACCGTTTGAGGGAAATCTCAAACGGTTTTTTGTTTATTTTATTAACAAAATTTACCAATCTTTACGTTTTAATTGCTTGCAAGTTAAGGCTACAACCGATAAACTTACGCAAAGTGGTGAAAAGTGGAATTTTGTGGAAAATTCTGCCAAATTTTTCTAAAAATAAACGTTTAAAGGTAGAGAAATGTTTCGTGGTGCAGCAGCGGTAAATTTAGATGCGAAGGGGCGTGTAGCGATTCCTACGCGTTATCGTGCTGAAATCATGGAAAAGAACCAAGGCCAAATGGTTTGTACCGTTGATATTCGTCAGCCTTGTTTATTGCTTTATCCTTTAGATGAGTGGGAAAAAATCGAACAAAAACTACTTTCACTTTCTAACTTTGACCCAAATCAACGCCGTTTACAACGTGTTATGCTCGGTTATGCCACAGAATGTGAAATGGATGCGCAAGGTCGTATCTTGTTGAGTGGTCCATTACGTCAACACGCAAAATTAGAAAAAGGTTTAATGTTGGTAGGGCAGTTGAACAAATTTGAAATTTGGAGCGATACTGAATGGTACGCACAAATTGATGAAGATATCGAAATTGGCTCAAGCGCTGAATTCGGTGCTTCGGAAGAACTAAAAATGCTGTCATTATAGAACAGCAGCACTAGCAGGATAAGCGGTGCTCGCACCGCTCTATCTTTTCTTTATCGATTTTGATTTAACTTTAATTGTTACTTTTTATTTATGACTACGCAAAATTCCTTTTCTGCACCTGAACATATCACGGTTTTGCTTCACGAAGCGGTGAATGGTTTGGCGTTGAAAGAAAACGGAATTTATATTGATGGTACCTTTGGTCGTGGTGGTCATTCTCGTCTAATTCTTTCCCAACTTTCTGCAAATGGTCGTTTAATTGCTGTTGATCGTGATCCACGTGCGATTGCTGAAGCTGAAAAAATTCAAGACCCTCGTTTTCATATTGAACATAATAGCTTTTCACACATTCCAGATATCTGTCAAAAACTCAATTTAGTTGGTAAAATTGACGGTATTTTGCTGGATTTAGGCGTATCATCTCCACAGCTTGATGAAGCAGAGCGTGGGTTCAGTTTTATGAAAGATGGCCCATTAGATATGCGCATGGATACCACACAAGGTTTATCAGCGGCAGAGTGGCTAAAACAAGTATCTGTTGATGATTTAACTTGGGTGTTAAAAACCTTTGGTGAAGAGCGTTTTGCAAAACGAATTGCGACTGCTATCGTAGAATTTAATAAAAGTGCGGTTAAAAATGGCACAGAATGTTTAAGTCGTACTTCTCAGCTCGCTGAATTAATTGCTCAAGCCGTACCATTTAAAGATAAACATAAGCATCCCGCGACGCGTAGTTTCCAAGCCATTCGAATTTATATTAATGCGGAATTAGATGAGTTAGAAAGTGTATTAAATTCTGCATTGGATATGTTGGCACCAGAAGGACGTTTATCGATTATCAGTTTCCATTCACTTGAAGACAGAATGGTAAAACATTTCATGCGTAAACAAAGTAAAGGTGAGGATATCCCGAGAGGTTTACCATTACGTGAAGATCAAATCCAACGTAATCAAAAATTAAAAATCATTAGTAAGGCAATTCAGCCAAGTGAGGTAGAAATTTCAGCGAATCCACGTTCAAGAAGTGCGGTGTTACGTATAGCGGAAAGGGTGAAATAAGATGTTAGAAAATAGCGAACGTTATCCTTTACAACATATTCTCGTTGAAGATATTTTTTCTTCTAATAAATTAATTGTCGTTCTACTTTTATTAATTTTAGCTTCTGCAATGGGCACAATTTGGATGACCCATCAAACACGAGGCCTGATTTCTGAAAACGGGCAGTTGGTATTACAACACCAAGCCCTTGAAAACGAATATCGCAATTTGCAATTACAAGAAGCAACCGAAAGTGATAATACAAGAGTTGAATCCATTGCAATCGGTACATTAAAAATGCAACGTGTTCAAAGTGAACAAGAAGTGGTTATTTTTGAATAGGGATTTTAGATAAAATGGTTAGATTTAATTCCTCTAAGAAACCAGGAAAGCCAAAGAAAACAATTAGAAAATTGGCTCAACCTGCGTCAGTAAAACCAAACAAACCGAAGATGGTATTTGAGAAATGCTTTCTTCGTGGTCGTTATCTCATTGCGACAAGTTTTATTTTCTTAGGATTAGGCGCATTAGTGGCTCGTGCCGCTTATGTGCAATCAGTTAATTCTGAAATCCTTTCTGGTGAAGCGGACAAACGCTCATTACGTAAAGATGACGTCCTTTCTGTTCGTGGCTCAATTTTAGATCGTAATGGTCAATTGTTATCGGTGAGTGTGCCGATGAGTGCGATCGTGGCAGAACCGCGTTTAATGCTAAAAGAAAATGCATTAGATGATAAAGAACGTATCAAAGCCCTTGCTAACGAATTAAATATGACTCCAGCAGAGTTAGTGAAGAAAATTGAGAAAAATGCAAAATCAGGTTTCTTGTATTTAGCGCGCCAAGTAGAAGCGAGCAAAGCGAATTATATTCGTGACCTCAAAATTAAAGGTATATCATTAGAGACTGAGCCACGTCGTTTTTATCCTCGTGTAGAAGAGGCGGCCCAATTAATCGGCTTTACTAATATTGATGGTAAAGGGATTGAAGGCGTTGAGGCAAGTTTCAACTCAATGTTAGTAGGGAAAGATGGTGCTCGCGTTGTTCGTAAAGATAAACGTGGTAATGTGGTTGAGCATATTGCGGATGAGAAAAAATACGATGCACAAGATGTCACCCTAAGTATTGATGAAAAGTTACAATCCATGGTGTATCGTGAAATCAAAAAAGCGGTAACTGAGAACAACGCAGAATCAGGCACAGCCGTATTAGTGGATGTTCGTACCGGTGAAGTATTAGCCATGGCAACCGCACCTTCTTATAACCCAAATAATTTGGCTAATGTAAAAGACGAGTTAAAACGTAACCGTGCCATTACTGACACATTTGAACCCGGTTCAACCGTAAAACCTTTCGTTGTGTTGACCGCACTTCAACGTGGCGCAGTGAGACGTGATGAGGTAATTAATACAGGTTCATTTACCGTAAGTGGTAAAGAAATTGTCGACGTGGCACCTCGTCCACAACAAACCTTAGATGAAATTTTGATTAACTCAAGTAACCGTGGTGTGAGCCGTCTTGCGTTACGTATGCCACCTTCAGCATTGATGGAAACGTACCAAAATGCAGGCTTGGGTAAAGATACAGAGTTAGGCTTAATCGGTGAGCAACGTGGCGTATTAAATGCAAACCGTAAACGTTGGGCGGATATTGAGCGAGCTACAGTCGCCTATGGTTATGGGATTACTTCAACACCATTACAAATTGCGCGCGCCTATGCCACTTTAGGTAGCTTCGGAATTTATCGTCCGCTTTCTATCACGAAAGTCGATCCACCAGTCATTGGGCAACGTGTATTCTCTGAAAAAATTACGAAAGATATAGTGGGCATGTTAGAGAAAGTGGCAATTAAAAATAAACGTGCGATGGTTGAAGGTTATCGTGTTGGTGTGAAAACAGGTACTGCGCGTAAAATTGAAAATGGCCACTATGTCAATAAATATGTGGCATTTACAGCGGGTATCGCACCAATTAGCGATCCACGTTATGCATTAGTTATTTTGATTAACGATCCGAAAGCAGGACAGTACTATGGTGGTGCGGTATCTGCCCCCGTATTCTCTAGCATTATGGGCTATACCTTGCGTGCTAATGGTATTGCACCAGATGCAGAACCAACAGAAAAAACAGCAAGACGCACTGTTCGCTTAAGCGATCAAAAATTTGAAAAAATGAATTAAGAAAAGGCAAAACAATGAAAAAATTGACCGCACTTTTTGATCTTCCAGTGCTTTCAGACATTAATGTGAAGGCGATGGTGTTAGATAGCCGCAAAGTGACCCAAGGTGATTTGTTTGTGGCAGTAAAGGGACATCGTTTTGATGCGAGTCAATTTGTGCCTCAAGCCATTTCTTCTGGTGCAAGTGCGGTTATTTTAGAAACAGATTTAGAAAACGAGCATTTGAGCATCCAATGGCAAAATAATGTGCCAGTGATTTGCTACTATCATTTATCTGCTAAGCTTTCGGCATTGACAGGTCAATTTTATGGCAATCCTTCCGAAAAATTGACTTTAGTCGGAGTCACGGGAACAAACGGTAAAACCACCGTTTCTCAATTATTAGCTCAATGGGCTACGCTGTTAGGTCATAAAGCAGCTGTCATGGGCACTATTGGCAATGGTTTATTAGGTCAAGTCAAAGAAGCTAAAAATACCACAGGTTCAGCTGTGGAAGTTCAAGAAAGTCTGGCTGATTTTGTAGAGAAAGGCGCAAATTTTGCTTCTATCGAAGTGTCTTCACATGGTTTAGTTCAACATCGTGTTGAAGCACTCAAATTTAAAGTCGCTATTTTTACCAATTTAAGTCGCGATCATTTGGATTATCACGAAACAATGGAAAAATATGCGGAAGCTAAAAAACGTTTTTTCGTTGATTTAGCACCTGAAGTACAAATTCTTAATGCTGACGATCCAATTGGGACCGCATGGTTAAATGAATTACCAAATGGTATCGCAGTCAGCTGCCACCCAGATTTCCATCCAATATCTAAACAATGGCTTTATGCTACGCAAATTCGTTTTACTCATGAAGGTGCTGTGATTGATGTTGTATCAAGTTGGGGGAATGGCACATTACATAGCCCATTAATTGGTGCTTTTAACGTGAGTAATCTGTTGTTAGCCACGGCTGTTTTATTGGCTTTAGGTTATTCTTTCGATGATCTTATCCGTACTGTTTCACAGCTAAAAGGAGTAAATGGAAGAATGGAATTAATTAAAAAAGCAGGAAAACCAACCGTTATCGTTGACTATGCACATACTCCAGATGCATTAGAAAAAGCATTGAATTCTGCCCGTCAACATTGCAAAGGTAAACTTTGGTGTATCTTTGGTTGTGGCGGTGATCGTGATGCGGGTAAACGTCCACTGATGGCAAAAGCTGCAGAGCAATTTGCTGATTTAGTGATCGTAACCCAAGATAATCCGCGTACAGAAGATCCAAATAAAATCGAATCGGATATTCTCACTGGTTTTAGCCGAATGGAAGATGTTGGTGTAATTCCGGATCGTGAAGAAGCCATTAGATTTACCATTGAGAATGCAATTGAAGATGATGTGATCGTGATTGCAGGAAAAGGCCATGAAAACTATCAGATTATTGGGGATAAGACACTTCATTTCTCCGATCAAGAAGTGGCTGAAGCCTATTTAACGAAAAAATAAAAAACAGAATGATTAAACTAACAACTCAGCAGCTTGCCCAAATTTTCAATGCTAGTCTTATTGGAGATGGGCAAGTTGTTGTTGAAAATATTAATACTGATACACGTAAAGCTTTATCCAACTCGCTTTTTTTTGCGTTAAAAGGTGAGCATTTTGATGCACATCAATATTTAGACCAAGCCGTTGAGCAAGGTGCGACAGCCTTGGTTGTACAACACCCCAATACCGAAATTGCAATACCACAATTAGTTGTTGCAGATACGCGCTTAGCCCTTGGTCAATTAGCAAAATGGTTGCGTGAAAAAATTAATCCTCGAACCGTGGCGATGACAGGTTCATCGGGTAAAACGACGGTGAAAGAGATGACAGCATCCATTCTGCAACAAACATCTGGCAATCCAGAAGCCGTCTTATTCACTAATGGTAATTTCAACAACGACATTGGCGTACCATTAACGTTATTACGCTTAACTGAGCAGCATAAATTTGCTGTTATTGAGTTAGGTGCTAATCATCTAGGTGAAATTGATTACACAACGTATCTTGCACAGCCTGAAGCCGCATTAGTGAATAACGTGGCAGCAGCACATTTAGAAGGTTTTGGCTCAATTGAAGGCGTAGCACGTGCGAAAGGTGAAATCTATCGTGGTTTAACCCCAAATGGTGTAGCCATTATTAACAGCGAACATAATTATATTGAATTGTGGCAAAAAGAAATTGGCTCTCATTCCATTCAATATTTTAATGGTGGCGATTACAAAGCTGAAAATGTAAAACATTCATCAAATGGCTCGACGTTTTCGCTAGTTTCACCAAAAGGTAGCATTGACATTAATTTACCTTATTTAGGTGAACATAATGTAAAAAATGCCTTGGCAGCGACCGCACTTGCTATGAATGTGGGCGCGAGTCTTGCTGATGTAAAAGCAGGTCTTGAACATCGTTCCCAAGTAAAAGGAAGATTATTCCCGATTCAAGTGAATGAAAATTTGCTGTTATTAGATGATACCTACAATGCGAATGTTGATTCTTTACAAGCTGCTATTGATGTTTTAAAAGGTTACGATGCTTTCCGTATTCTACTTGTGGGCGATATGAAAGAATTAGGCGAGGATAGTCTAAAATGTCATCAACAAGTGGGCGAGCACGCAAAACAAGCTAAATTAGATTTAGTGCTTTCTTACGGAACGGAAAGTGCGGTCATTTCTGAGGCTGTTTTGGGAAAACATTTTAAAGATAAAGCTGAATTGACAGCTTATGCGTTAGATATTATTAAACAGAAATTACAAGAAAACCAAAAAGTCGTCGTATTAGCGAAAGGCTCGCGCTCAATGAAAATGGAAGAGACGATTTATTCATTAAAGGATAGCTTATGTTAGTTTGGCTTGCTGAATATTTAGTTCGCTATGAAACGGCATTTAATGCCATTTCCTATATTACTGTACGTGCGATTTTGGCATTGTTAACCGCACTTTTCATTTCTTTATGGATTGGTCCGAAAGTGATCAAGCGCCTTCAAATTTTAAAATTTGGCCAAGAAGTGCGTAATGACGGTCCTGAAAGTCACTTTGCGAAAAAAGGTACGCCAACCATGGGCGGAGTGATGATTTTATTCTCCATCGGTGTGAGTACGTTATTATGGGCTAACTTAACTAATCCTTATGTCTGGATTTGCTTATTTGTATTGTTTGGCTATGGTGCAATTGGCTTTGTGGATGATTTCCGTAAAATCACTCGTAAAAATACCGATGGTTTAATTGCGCGTTGGAAATATTTCTGGATGTCTGCTGTGGCATTAGTAGCAATCATTTGGTTGTATTGGTTAGGTCATGATACAGATGCAACTCGTTTAGTGATTCCATTCTTCAAAGATATCATGCCGCAATTAGGTCTATTCTATATTGTGTTGTCTTACTTTGTGATTGTCGGTACAGGTAATGCGGTAAACTTAACTGACGGTTTAGATGGGCTTGCTATCATGCCAACAGCGTTAGTCGCAGGTGCATTTGCTTTGATTGCATGGGCGACTGGTAACGTTAATTTTGCAGAATACTTACATATTCCTTACATCAAATATAGTTCTGAAGTGGTGGTGTTTTGTACTGCAATCGTAGGCGCAGGCTTAGGTTTCTTATGGTTTAATACTTATCCAGCTCAAGTCTTTATGGGCGATGTCGGCTCTCTAGCACTTGGTGGTGCACTCGGTGTCGTTGCTATCCTGGTTCGCCAAGAATTCTTATTAGTGATTATGGGTGGCGTATTTGTTGTTGAAGCCTTATCTGTGATTTTGCAAGTGGGGTCTTACAAATTAAGAAAACAACGTATTTTCAGGATGGCACCAATTCATCATCACTTTGAATTAAAAGGTTGGCCAGAACCTCGAGTGATTATTCGGTTTTGGATTATTTCCTTGATGTTAGTGTTGATGGGGCTTGTAACGCTCAAACTAAGATAATTTTTGTAGGGTGCACTTGTGGCACCCTGCGTGATCCCAGAATATGAGAGAAGAAAAACAACATGACAACTCTATACCAAAATAAAACTATCACCATTATAGGCCTTGGAAAAACAGGCCTTTCTTGCGTTGAATATCTTCAATCTCAACAAGCTAACATTCGTGTAATTGATACTCGCCAACATCCAGCTGGTGCGGAGCAATTACCTAAAAATGTTCCTTTACACACGGGTAGTCTAAATCAACAATGGTTACTTGAGAGCGATATTATTGTCATTAGCCCAGGACTCGCGGTAAAAACGCCTGAAATTCAGACCGCACTTTCAGCTGGTGTGGAAGTGATTGGGGATATCGAATTATTCTGCCGAGCTGCCACCAAGCCAATTGTTGGGATTACCGGTTCTAACGGTAAAAGTACTGTGACAACATTAGTTTATGAAATGGCAAAATCAGCGGGAATAAAAGTGGGAATGGGTGGAAACATTGGCATTCCTGCGTTGTCATTATTAAATGAAGACTGTGATCTTTATGTATTAGAGCTTTCTAGTTTCCAACTTGAAACCACTTACAGTTTGAAAGCGACAGCTGCGACTGTGCTTAATGTGACAGAAGATCACATGGATCGCTATGTGGATTTAGAAGATTATCGCCAAGCCAAATTACGTATTTATCACAATGCTGAAACAGCAGTAGTGAATTTAGAAGATAAACTCACTTTTGGCGAAGGAGAAAACCAAGCTAAAAAGGTAGTGTCTTTTGCTGAAAATCAAGCGGATTACTGGTTGAAAACCAAAAACGGTAAACAGTACTTAATGGCGAAAGAGGAAGTAATTTTACCTTGTGATAAAGCAACCTTAGTTGGTCGTCATAATTACATGAATATTTTAGCGGCGACAGCATTAGCGCAAGCAGTAGGCATAAATTTAGAGGCAATTCGTACCACACTTCGTCAATTTAAAGGGCTAGATCATCGTTTCCAATTAGCCTATCAGGCGAATGGCGTTCGTTGGATTAATGATTCCAAAGCCACTAATGTAGGTAGCACCGTTGCAGCATTAGCGGATTTATATGTTGAGGGAACGTTACACCTTTTATTAGGTGGCGATGGTAAAGGTGCAGATTTTTCTGAACTAGCTGATTTAATCAACCAACCTCATATTTCAACGTATTGTTTTGGTCGAGATGGAAAACAACTTGCGGCACTTTCAAGCCAAAGTCATTTATTTGAAACCATGGAACAAGCGATTTCATTTTTACGTCCACGTTTAAAATCAGGCGATATGGTGTTATTATCTCCCGCTTGTGCAAGTTTGGATCAGTTTGCCTCTTTTGAAAAACGTGGCGAAGAGTTTACTCGTTTAGCAAAATTAGCTTAGAAAATTAGGGTAGTAATGGAGTTTATCAATAAAATTAAGCAGAATTATGAACAATGGACGAGGGTAACACCACAAGGATTGCTCTATGATCGTGCATTGTTTTGGCTTTTTATCGTGCTATTGCTGATTGGTTTAGTGGCGGTAACTTCTGCTTCGATGCCTTACAGTGCACGCGTATTTAATGATACATTCTATTTTGCAAAACGTGATGCCGTTTATGTTTTGCTTTCTTTTGCAACCTGCTATTTGACTCTCCAAATTTCTTCTTCTCAATGGGAAAAGTGGCACGCCAAAATTTTCTTATTAGCCATTGTTTTATTAATACTGGTTCTCGGTATTGGGACTTCTGTTAATGGTGCTAAACGTTGGATTTCTTTAGGTATTTTAAATTTCCAGCCAGCGGAATTTGCTAAGTTAGCCTTAACCTGTTTCCTCGCAAGTTATTTTACGCGTCGTTATGATGAAGTTCGAGGTAAAAAATTCAGTGCAGCTAAGCCTTTCATTGTGATGGGTGTATTAGGTGTATTCCTACTCGCTCAACCTGACTTAGGGAGTACAGTAGTACTATTTGTGATTACTTTTGGTATGCTTTTTATTGTCGGTGCAAATTTTTGGCAATTTATTTTGCTAATTGGTACAGGCATACTTCTCTTTGTTTGGTTGGTTC
Source organism: Parahaemophilus parainfluenzae (assembly GCA_032568935.1). Classification (GTDB taxonomy): domain Bacteria; phylum Pseudomonadota; class Gammaproteobacteria; order Enterobacterales; family Pasteurellaceae; genus Haemophilus_D; species Haemophilus_D parainfluenzae_AE. The sequence continues at coordinate 13,498 of JAWHBY010000022.1, read as the reverse complement.
TTTCGGCCTCTTATCGTTTAAAACGTTTTACGGGTTTCTTAGAGCCGTTTAAAGATCCTTATGGAACAGGATTCCAGTTAACTAATTCTTTGATGGCCTTTGGTCGTGGTGAAATTAGTGGTGAAGGACTCGGTAACTCCATTCAAAAACTTGATTATCTTCCTGAAGCACATACTGACTTTATCATGGCGATTATTGGCGAAGAATTCGGTTTTATTGGTATTTTGGTTGTTGTGATCCTTTTGGGTTTATTGATTTTTCGTGCAATGAAAATCGGACGTGAATCTCTCATGTTAGAGCAACGTTTCCGTGGTTTTTTTGCTTTAGGTATTAGCTTCTGGATTTTCTTCCAAGGTTTCGTCAATCTTGGTATGGCTTTAGGGATGCTACCAACAAAAGGTTTAACTTTCCCATTAGTGAGTTACGGTGGTTCAAGTATCATTATTATGTCGGCGACTGTGGGAATTTTATTGCGTATTGACCATGAAAATAGATTACAACGTGGTGGTCAAGCGCGTTTGAGGGATGATTAGGAATATTTATGAGTAAAAAATTATTAGTTATGGCGGGTGGTACTGGTGGACATGTTTTCCCCGCCATCGCTGTTGCTCAAACCTTACAAAAAGAAGGTTGGGAAATTTGTTGGTTAGGCACCAAAGATCGAATGGAGGCACAGCTTGTACCAAAGCATGGTATTCCCATTCGTTTTATTCAAATTTCAGGGTTGCGTGGTAAGGGGATTAAAGCTTTACTTGGAGCGCCTTTTGCTATTTTAAAAGCAGTATTGCAAGCTCGTAAAATTATTCAAGAATATCAACCTAATGCGGTATTGGGTATGGGCGGTTATGTATCAGGCCCAGGTGGTATCGCAGCAAAACTTTGTGGCGTGCCAGTTATTTTACATGAACAAAATGCCGTAGCAGGCTTAACCAATGAATGGTTGGAAAAAATCGCAACCCGAGTTTTACAAGCTTTTCCAACAGCATTCAAAGATGCCGAAGTTGTAGGAAACCCAGTTCGCCAAGATTTATTTGAAATGCCATCACCACAAGTGCGTTTTTCAGAAAGAAGTGGAAAACTGAGAGTGCTCGTTGTGGGTGGAAGCCAAGGGGCTAGAGTACTTAATCAGACTATTCCACAAGTGGTTGCGCGTTTAGCCAATAAATTAGAAGTGCGTCATCAAGTGGGTAAAGGTTCTGTTGAAAGTGTGACCACACTTTATGGTAAACATGCCGATTCGGTTAAAATTACAGAATTTATTGATGATATGGCAGAAGCCTACGCATGGGCAGATGTGGTGATTTGTCGTTCTGGTGCTTTAACAGTATGTGAATTAGCTGCAGTAGGGACACCAGCAATTTTCGTGCCATTCCAGCATAAAGATCAACAGCAATATTTAAACGCAAAATACCTTGCCGATGTAGGTGCAGCAAAAATCGTTCAGCAAAATGAATTAAATGCGGATGCGTTAGTCGATTTCTTAGAAAAAATAGATCGTGAAACCTTGCTAGCGATGGCAATTAAGGCAAAAGAAATGTCAGCACCATTAGCGGCTAAACGTGTAGCTGATGTTATTGTAGAGAACGCGAAATAAGAACAGAGAAGTTAAGGGTGGAGCAAATAAACCTTTAACCTAAAAGTGCGGTTAAAAATAAAGGTGAAATAATATGAAACATATTTCGGACGAAATTAGAAAGATTATCCCTGAGATGCGTCGGGTTCAACAAATCCATTTCATTGGTATCGGCGGTGCCGGTATGAGTGGGATTGCCGAAATTTTATTAAATGAAGGTTATGATATCTCTGGTTCTGATATTGCAGATGGTGTTGTGACTCAACGTCTTGCTCAAGCTGGCGCAAAAATTTTCATTGGTCACCAAGCCGAAAATGTGCAAGGGGCGAGCGTTGTCGTAGTATCAAGCGCGATCCATGAAGATAACCCGGAATTAATCGCCGCAAAACAAAATCGTATTCCCGTGATTCAACGAGCACAAATGTTAGCTGAAATTATGCGTTTCCGTCATGGTATTGCAGTAGCGGGTACTCACGGTAAAACTACAACTACAGCCATGATTTCGATGATTTATACTCAAGCGAAACTGGATCCAACTTTCGTTAATGGTGGTTTAGTTAAATCAGCCGGTAAAAATGCGCATTTAGGTGCAAGTCGTTATTTAATCGCTGAAGCAGATGAAAGCGATGCCTCTTTCTTACACTTACAGCCAATGGTTTCTGTTGTGACGAATATTGAGCCGGATCATATGGATACCTATGAAGGTGACTTTGAGAAAATGAAAGCCACCTATGTGAAATTTTTACATAACTTGCCGTTTTATGGCTTAGCGGTTATGTGCGCTGATGATGCTGTGTTAATGGAGCTTGTTCCTCAAGTTGGACGCCAAGTGTTAACTTATGGTTTCAGTGAACATGCTGACTATCATATCGAAGATTATGAACAAACAGGTTTCCAAGGTCATTACACCGTAGTTTGTCCAAGTGGTGAACGCATCAATGTATTATTGAATGTTCCAGGTAAACACAATGCGTTAAATGCGACAGCCGCACTTGCAGTAGCAAAAGAAGAAGGCATTGGCAATGAAGCGATTTTAGAAGCGCTTGCAGACTTCCAAGGTGCAGGCAGACGTTTCGACCAATTAGGTGAGTTTATTCGTCCAAATGGTAAAGTACGCTTAGTGGATGATTATGGCCATCACCCAACTGAAGTTGGCGTGACCATCAAAGCAGCACGTGAAGGCTGGGGAGATAAACGTATTGTGATGATTTTCCAACCTCACCGTTATTCACGTACTCGCGATTTATTTGATGATTTCGTACAAGTCTTATCCCAAGTGGATGCCTTGATTATGTTAGATGTGTATGCGGCGGGCGAAACACCAATCGTTGGTGCAGACAGTAAAGCACTTTGTCGTTCTATTCGTAATTTAGGAAAAGTCGATCCTATTTTAGTTTCTGATACGGAAAAACTCGGTGATGTGTTAGATCAAATTATTCAAGATGGCGATTTAATTCTTGCCCAAGGCGCGGGAAGTGTAAGCAAAATTTCTCGTGGTTTAGCAGAACGTTGGAAAGCATAAATACATCGAAAATAACCGCACTTTTAATGAAAAATAAAAAGAAAACAGGATAAAAAAATGAATTTAAAACAAGAAAAAATTGCTGTGTTGTTAGGCGGCACATCAGCTGAACGTGAAGTGTCTCTTAATTCTGGTGCAGCTGTGTTAAACGCCTTAGTAAACCAAGGTTATAATGCACACGGTATCGATCCTAAAGAATATAATGTCGCGAATTTAAAAGCAGATGGTTTTGATCGCGTTTTTAACATTTTACATGGTCGCGGTGGTGAAGATGGCACCATGCAAGGTTTATTAGAGCAAATTGGCTTACCTTACACAGGTTGTGGTGTGATGGCTTCAGCGTTAACCATGGATAAAATGCGTACCAAAATGTTGTGGAAAGCTTTTGGTTTACCTGTTGCCGATATGGAGATTGTGACCAAAGAAAACGCTCACGAACTAAACCCACAAGCTGTGGTCGAAAAATTAGGTTTACCTTTAATGGTTAAGCCGTCTCTTGAGGGGTCAAGTGTAGGTTTAACAAAAGTAAAAGCAGTCGAAGAATTAAAAAGTGCGGTCGATTATGCACTTAAATTTGATAACACCATTTTGATTGAAGAATGGTTAGCGGGTGATGAATTAACTGTGCCTGTTTTAGGTAGCGAAGTGTTGCCTGCTGTTCGCATTGTGCCAGAAGGTGAGTTTTATGATTACGATGCGAAATATATTTCAGATAACACTCAATATTTTTGCCCAGCGGGTCTTTCAGCTGAACGTGAGCAAGAATTAGCGAAATTAGTTAAACGAGCTTATGACGTTGTGGGTTGTCGTGGTTGGAGCCGCATTGATGTGATGACTGATGCACAAGGTAATTTCCGTTTAGTAGAAGTAAACACAAACCCAGGCATGACAAGTCACAGTTTGTTCCCTAAATCTGCGTCAACAGTCGGTATTTCATTTGAACAACTCGTCGTGAAAATTTTGGAGTTGAGTGCGTAATGAATGTAATTAAGCGCAAAAATACACCGCCAACGCAATTTGGTCGCTCATCTAACGGAGAAGGTAAATTCCGTTTTATGTTGCAGATTAAACTTGCTTTGGTGTTACTTTGTGCGGGGCTAGGGTATTTCGTTTATTCAAACTGGCAAAGTTGGCTTGAAAGCTTAGACGGCGATAGAAAAATTACTGCCTATGCCTTAGTAGGTCAAAATGAATTTACCACTTATCCAGATGTGCAAGACGTATTGCTTAAAATGGGATCTCTCAAGGGCTTTTGGGGACAAGACGTTAAGCAAATTCAAGAGCAGCTTAAAACGATTCCTTGGGTAAAAGGTGCGGTGGTTCGTAAAATTTGGCCAAATCGTTTAAGTATTTGGTTATCAGAATATCAGCCAGTTGCCATTTGGAATAAAACAGAGTTTGTTACAAAAGATGGAACGGTTTTCCAATTGCCGATGGATAAGTTAAAAGAAAAAGCTTTACCTTATTTAGGGGGGCCGGATTATCAAAGCTTGAAGGTATTAGAGGCTTGGAATCAAATTTTTGCTGATTTTAAGGCGAAAAATTTGCTGGTTAAAGGCGTGACAATTGATGATCGTGGTGCGTGGCAAGTTACGCTAGATAATGATATAGTATTAAAACTTGGGCGCGGGGATTGGAAACCAAAATTAGATCGATTTGTAACGATTTATCCACAAATTGAAGTGCCTGAAGGTAAACGAATTGATTATGTAGATTTGCGCTATGCATCTGCATCAGCAGCGGTTGGATTGATAGAGAAATAAAAAAATAATTCATTGGGTGTAATAAGAAAATGGCAAAAGAGTTGGAACCGAAAGTAATTGTAGGTCTTGAAGTTGGTACATCAAAAGTTGTTGCTGTCGTAGGGGAAGTGCTTCCTGATGGCGTAGTAAATGTACTTGGTGTGGGTAGTTGCCCATCGAAAGGGATTGATCGTGGCAGTATTACTGATTTAGATGCCGTTGTTAATTCTATCCAACGTGCCATTGAAGCAGCTGAATCAATGGCTGATTGCCAAATTATGAGTGTGACTCTTGCGATTACAGGTGAACATATTCAAAGCCTGAATGAGAGCGGCTTTGTTGCTATTTCTGAAAATGAAGTGACTCAAGATGAAATCGATGATGCTTTGCATACAGCAAGCTCAGTGAAATTACCTGAGGGGCTTTCTTTATTACACATCATTCCACAAGAATATGCCGTAGATAAACAAGTTAATATTAAAAATCCATTAGGTTTACAAGGTGTTCGTTTAAAAGCAAACGTACACTTAATTGCGTGTCACCAAGACTGGCAAAATAACTTGAAAAAAGCAGTTGAGCGTTGTGGATTACAAGTTGATAAAGTTGTGTTTTCCGGCTTTGCAGCAACACATTCTGTTTTAACTGAAGATGAAAAGGATCTTGGTGTTTGCTTGGTTGATTTCGGTGCAGGCACCATTAATATGATGGTTTATACCAATGGCTCATTGCGTTTCAGTAAAGTTATTCCTTACGCAGGGAACATTGTAACCAATGATATTGCCCATGCATGTACCGTTTCTCGTGCAGAAGCAGAACGCATTAAAGTGAACTATGCAAGTGCATTATATCCGGCACGTTTACATGGTGATAAAAAAATTGAAGTGGCAAGTATTGGTGGTCGAGCACCACGTGCTTTAACAAAAAGTGATTTATCTTTAATCACTTCAGCAAGATATATTGAACTATTAGGCGTTGTTAAGGACGAATTAGATAAGCTTAAAGCAGATTTAGAAACCAAACATATTAAATTTGAATTAATTGCGGGTGTCGTTATCACTGGTGGTGGTGCACAGATTGAAGACTTAAAAGATTGTGCATCAAGTGTATTTGGTTGCCAGGTGCGTATTGGTAGTCCACTAAATATCACGGGGTTAACAGATTATGTAAATCGTCCGCAATATTCAACAGTCGTGGGATTGCTACAATATCATCATCAAAATAGTGATAATGATCCTGTGGATAGTAACTATGGTGATGAAGCATTAGGAAAAAAATTCTGGAAAGGCCTTAAAAATATTTTCAATAAAGTGAAATCAGAATTTTGATCATTTGGTCTTTTTCATTTACAATAGAAAAAATTTAACTTTTATTAATGTGCTAGCAGAGTATTAGCAGTAACGGAGAACAGCAAATGTTATACCCAGAGTATGGTGATTTTGAAGAGCAAACAGGTGCACTGATTAAGGTTGTCGGTGTCGGTGGAGGCGGCGGTAACGCAGTTAACCACATGGTTGCTAACATGGTGCAACAAGAATTCAATGGTAATTTCTTGGGCGAAAGTGCAATTGATAGCGAAGAACACGGTAAAATCGTATTTTATGCAGTGAATACCGATGCGCAAGCATTACGCAAAAGCCAAGTTCAACAAACTGTACAAATTGGTGGGGCTACAACGAAAGGTCTTGGTGCGGGTGCAAACCCAAATGTGGGTCGTAAAGCGGCTGAAGATGACCAAGAAGAAATCCGTAAAATGCTTGAAGGTGCAGACATGGTCTTTATCGCAGCCGGTATGGGCGGTGGTACAGGTACTGGTGCCGCACCAATCGTCGCTAAAGTTGCGAAAGAATTAGGTATTTTAACTGTTGCTGTTGTTACTAAGCCATTTAGCTTTGAAGGCAAAAAACGTATGCAATTTGCTGAATTAGGGATTAAAGATCTTTCACAATACGTGGATTCAATGATCATTATTCCTAACCAACAAATCCAAAAAGTTCTCCCTAAAAATGCAACGTTAATTGATGCTTTTGCTGCTGCGAATGACGTATTACGTAACTCTGTTATGGGCATCTCTGATATGATTACGTCTCCTGGTTTAATCAACGTGGACTTTGCAGACGTAAGAACCGTTATGTCTGAAATGGGCCAAGCAATGATTGGTTTCGGTTCAGCTCAAAGTGAACCAGGTGCGGGTCGTGCAGAAGAAGCAGCACGTCTTGCAATTAAAAATGATTTATTAGAGAAAGTCGATCTTTCTAACGCTAAGGGTATCCTTGTTAATATTACCTCAGGTATGGATCTCGGCTTTGACGAATTTAACGTAGTGGGTGACACAGTAGGTAGCTTTGCATCAGAAGACGCTACTATCGTTGTGGGTACCAGTTTAGTCCCTGAAATGAGCAATGAAATTCGTGTCACGATCGTTGCAACAGGTTTGGGTGATGTTGTTGCGGCTGAGCCAGTAGTGATTGCTCGTCCTCAAGCAGCAGTACAACAACCTGTAGCGCAAGAAACGATTCAGCCACAACCGCCAGTTGGTTTACATGGTTTAGATACATTAAGACATAATCCACAGCCAGAACCAGCACAGGAACAAAATCCGCAATACGGTAACTTAAATAAACCGCTTGATCCAAGCCGTTTAGAACAGTTAAGAAATAATCCTAATTTCTTTAATCCGGCATCATTTGGTCGTGATGAGAAATAAGAGTAGAAGTAATCTTGTTGTGAAGCAATAAGGTAAAAGAGATGATTAAACAAAGAACATTAAAACAAAGCATTAAAGTAACAGGTGTAGGCTTACATAGCGGCAAAAAAGTAACGTTAACGTTGCGTCCAGCTATGCCGAATACTGGTGTAATTTACTGCCGTACCGATCTTAATCCGCCGGTGACTTTCTCTGCGAATGCTGATTCAGTGCGTGATACAATGCTTTGTACTGCACTTGTGAATGAACACGGTGTACGTGTTTCAACCGTAGAACACTTAAACGCAGCATTAGCGGGTTTAGGTATCGATAATATTATCATTGAAGTTGATGCACCTGAAATTCCAATCATGGACGGTAGTGCAAGCCCATTCATTTACTTGCTTTTAGATGCTGGTATTGAAGAACAAAATGCACCGAAGAAATTTATTCGTATTAAGAAAAATGTACGAGTAGAAGACGGTGACAAATGGGCAGAATTTAAACCTTATAATGGTTTCCGTTTAGATTTTACAATCGATTTTGATCATCCAGCGATTAGTAAAAATGTACGTAATTATGTGATGGATTTCTCTGCACAAGCATTCGTACATCAAATTAGTCGTGCAAGAACCTTTGGTTTCATGAAAGATATTGAGTATCTTCAATCTCAAGGTCTTGCGTTAGGTGGTAGCTTAGATAATGCCATCGTATTAGATGATTACCGTATCTTAAATGAAGATGGGTTACGCTTCAGAGATGAATTGGTTCGTCACAAGATGCTTGATGCGATTGGCGATCTTTATATGTGTGGCTATAACATCATCGGTGATTTCAAAGCTTATAAATCTGGTCATGGTTTAAATAATAAATTACTCCGTGCTGTACTTGCCGATCAGGAAGCGTGGGAATTTGTTACCTTTGAAGATAAGAAACAAGTTCCACAAGGTTATGTTGCGCCTGTGCAGGTATTAATCTAACAATGTTTTGTTAAAAAGCTATACTTCTTCCGGGAGTATAGCTTTTTTATTTCCCATCTTGCTCTGTTATTTTTGTTTTTAGCGAAGGTAAAGAGCGGTCAAAAATAGAGGTATTTTTATTATGAAAAAATTATTTACCGTGCTTCCTCTTGTGCTAGCAACTTCTGCTGCAATGGCATATGAACAGGGCAAAACCTATCAATTTACCATATTGCACACTAATGATACGCACGGACATTTTTGGCCGAATGCAAAAGGTGAATATGGCTTTCCTGCTCACAAAACAATTGTTAATCGCGTAAAAGCTGAAGTCGAGCAAAAAGGTGGCTCACTTATTTTATTAAATGCAGGTGATTTTAATACTGGTGTACCTGAGTCAGATATGCAAACAGCAGAACCGATATTAAAGCAATGAACGCAATGGGCTATGAGGCAACTGTATTAGGTAACCACGAGTTTGATAATCCACTACAAATTCTTGATATGCAAGAAAAATGGGCGAACTTCCCATTCTTATCTGCAAACGTCATTAACACCAAAACAGGTAAAACCTTAGTTAAGCCTTATACCATTTTAAATAAACAAGATCTTAAAATTGCCGTGGTTGGTTTAACCACAGAGGATACTGCAAAATTAGGTAACCCAGAATACCTTCATAATGTGAAGTTTGAAGATCCAACAACGGTAGCAAAAGCCACGTTAAAAGAGCTAAATGAAAAAGTTAAGCCGGATGTAAAAATCGCTTTAACACATATGGGCTATTATTATGATGCAAAACATGGTTCAAATGCGCCGGGTGATGTGAGTCTTGCGCGTAATTTAGATAAAGGCGCATTCGATATGATTATCGGTGGCCACAGCCATGATCCGATTTGTGTGGATGACAAAGGTGTATGGATTAAAGATTATCAACCAACTCAGCCATGTAAACCAGATTTCCAAAATGGTACTTGGATTATGCAGGCGTTTGAATGGGGTAAATATGTTGGTCGTGCAGACTTTGAGTTCAAAAATGGTGAATTAAAATTAGTGAATTATCAATTAATTCCAGTGAACTTGAAGAAAAAAGTGAAAAAAGAAGATGGCAAAACAGAATATGTGAATTATGCCGAAGAGATTCCACAAGATCCAGAAATGGAAAAACTTTTAAAATCTTACCAAGATAAAGGAGATGCTTTATTAAGCCAAAAAGTGGGTAAACTAAATGGTAAGTTAGAAGGTGATCGTACTATCATCCGTTTTGAACAAACTAACCTTGGTCACTTAATTGCAGAAGCACAACGCCAAAAAGCGAAAGCAGACATTGGTATCATGAACTCAGGCGGTATTCGTGATTCTATCCAAGAAGGTGATGTGACTTATAAAGACATTTTAAAAATCCATCCATTTGGTAACATTGTGAGCTATTTTGAATTAACCGGTAAAGAATTACTGGATTATTTAAATGTGGTGGCATTGAAAGAAGTGGATTCTGGTGCCTATGCACAATATTCAGGTATCAGCATGACAGTGAATCGTGCGGATAAGAAAGTTGAAAATGTGAAAATTCAAGGTAAACCATTGGATTTAAATAAAACTTACCGTATTTCTGTACCAAGCTATAATGCAGCAGGTGGAGATGGTTATCCAGTCATGACAAAAAATCCAACTTTCGTAAATACTGGTTTTATTGATGCGGATGTTTTAAAAGAATTTTTTGAGAAAAATTCACCTATTAATGCTGAGAAATACATCCCTCATAATGAAGTAACCTTTAAATAAGGAATGAAATGGCATTAGATTTATCAGAAATTCGTCAGCAAATTACGCAAATTGATCGCAGCTTGTTAAAGCTGCTTTCAGAGCGTCACCGCCTGGCATATGATGTAGTAAGAAGTAAAGAAGTGACGCAAAAAGCGTTGCGTGATTTAGAGCGGGAGCAACAACTCTTACAAGAGCTTGTGCAGTTTGCTGAAAGTCAAAATTATCAGCTTGAACCACAGTATATTACGTCAGTCTTCCAAAAGATCATTGAAGATTCTGTGTTAACACAACAAGTGTATTTGCAGAAAAAGCTCAATGAGCAACGAGAAGAAACGTTACATATTGCTTTCTTAGGCAAGCGTGGTTCTTACTCTAATTTGGCTGCGCGTAATTATGCGGCTCGTTATAATCAGCAGTTTGCTGAAATCAGTTGTGACTCCTTTGCTCAAATTTTTGAAAAGGTTGAAAGTGGAGAAGCTGATTATGGTGTACTGCCTTTAGAAAACACTACGTCAGGTGCAATTAATGAAGTTTATGATTTGCTTCAACATACCACCTTATCTTTGGTGGGCGAGTTGGCTTATCCTATTAAGCACTGTGTTTTAGTGAATGAGCAGGATGATTTAAGCAAAATTGATACGCTTTATAGCCATCCACAGGTAATCCAGCAGTGTAGTCAATTTATTCAAAGCCTTGAGCGTGTTCATATTGAGTTTTGCGAAAGTAGCTCTCATGCAATGCAGCTTGTATCAAGCTTGAATAAACCGAATATTGCGGCACTGGGCAATGAAGATGGCGGCAAGCTTTACGGCCTACATGTGTTAAAACATAATATTGCGAATCAAGAAAACAATATTACTCGTTTTATTGTAGTGGCAAAACAAGCTCGAGAAGTTTCACCGCAAATTCACACGAAAACTTTATTGTTGATGACAACATCGCAACAAGCGGGTTCTTTGGTGGATGCTTTACTTGTGTTTAAAAAGCACGGTATTAATATGACCAAGCTTGAATCTCGTCCTATTTATGGCAAGCCTTGGGAGGAAATGTTTTATTTGGAGATTGAAGGAAATATTCATCATCCAGATACCCAAATTGCCTTGGAAGAGCTTAAGCAATTCAGTAATTATCTGAAAGTGCTTGGTTGTTATCCAAGTGAAATAGTGAAGCCTGCGAAGGTATAACGAAAATAAAAAAAGAGCGGTCGATTTAAAACAACGTTAAAATCGACCGCTCTTTTTATTGAGAATTCTTAAGCTTTTTTCAAGAACTCTGATTTCAACATGATTTTGCCACAATCGACATTGTGATCTCCGTTAACTAAACGGATATTTTTGAATTTCGTGCCTTTCTTCAACACTTCAGATGAACCTTTTAATTTCAAATCTTTAATCAAAAGTACATCATCACCATCGGCTAATAAATTACCGTTGCTGTCTTTAACAATCAGTTGATCTTCATCGGCTTCAACTGCTTCGTTACCATTCCATTCATTACCGCAATCAGGGCAAACAAAATTCACAGAATCGTGATAAACATATTCACCTTTACATTTTGGGCAAGCTGGCATTTGATCCATTTCTTTTTCCTTCTTTATCTGATTTAAGCAAAGTATAATGCGCACGGAGTATAACAAAAAAGTGACTATTCGCCAAAAAATGGGCAATTTCACGGAATTTATGAGGTATTTATGAAAAAAATCATGCTTTTGAGCGCTGTGATGGGGAGTTTAATCTCAGCCAATACATTCGCTCACAATATTCAACCTAATCAACTTTTAGCCAATGTAACGGTTTCGGATAAAGGCGAAATCACTTTAAATGGCAATGATGTAGCGTATAAATCGTGGAGCTCAACGGCATTACCTGGCAAAGTCCGTGTGATTCAGCATATTGCAGGCAGAAGTGCGGCAAAAGAGAAAAATCAAGCGATGATCGAAGCCATCAAAGCAGCTCATTTTAACCAAGCCAAATATCAAACCACGACCATTATTAATGCTGATGATGCCGTTGTGGGCACGGGTATGTTTGTGAAAAGTAGCGCAGAAAAAGGCAAAAAAGAAAATGCCCATAGCCAAGTGATTTTAGATGATAAAAGTGCGGTTAAAAATGCGTGGGGATTACGTGAAAAAGACAGCGTGATTATTTTGCTTGATAAAACCGGCAAGGTGCAATTTGTGAAAGAAGGTAAATTGACGGATGATGAAGTCAAAGAAGTGATTTCACGTGCAACAGCATTAATGGCGAAGTAATAGAGTAATAAGCGGAAGTTCTCTTCCGCTTTTTTATCCTTTGAAATCCTTCATTAATTTTCTCAATGTGCCACAATTTCGTTGAAATTTACGGCAATGTGTACAGATGGCAAGATGCAAATTGAGCCCAATTTTTTCTTTAGTCATTAATGAGCGTTCTTGCGCATCTGAAATGAGTCGAGTCGCTTGGCGACATTTCATAAAATCACTCCTTAAAGTTTATGAGATAAGCAGTTTTGAAGTTGTAAGCGAGCACGATAGAGTGTCGTGTGCAAGTTACTTATGCTTAGTTGATTTTCTTGGCAAATTTCTTCGGAAGATAATTCCAAAAACTCTCTCATCATAAAAATCTTGGCTTGTTTGGCTGGCAGGCAAGTTAAGCAAGTTTCAAAAATCAGCCAGAATTCTTCAGAATAGACCGCACTTTCGCTCAGTTCGAGATCGAGTGGAGAATGTTCAGCTTTCCAGTGGCCCCCTTCATCAAAGAAATGATTAGTTTGTTCTTCATCTTCAATTTCGGTTTCTAGCACTAATTTGCCTTTCTGGCGAAGAAAATCAATGATTTTATTTTTTAAGATAGCAAAGACCCAGGTCTTAAATGCCGCTTGTCGTTTAAATTGCTCAAGATGGTTAAATGCACTTAAAAAACTCTCTTGCACCAAATCTTCAGCTAATACAGAATCGCCCACCTGTAATGTGGCAAATTTCAGCATTTGCTCTCTAATTTGAGCCAAGTCTTTATTGGAAATTCCAGTTTCCATATTTTTTCCTTGAAAAAAGTGTAAGAAATAGATTTCTCATTCGTCTAATGATAATGAAAGGGGAAACCTTTCCATCCAATGCTAATTATTCACAAATTAAGGAAGATTCAAAATGAAAAATATTACTTCAAAAACAACCTTTACTGCTATTGCTGCACTTTTCTTCGCAACCAGTCTTTATGCGACCGATATGAAATCTAATGAAATGTCGATGGCAAAAGATTCCATGCCGATGACAAAAGA
>JAWHBY010000021.1:0-25592 GCA_032568935.1 Parahaemophilus parainfluenzae | reverse complement strand
ACCGAATGTTGTGGCTGCCTTAATTGGCTGTTTAATGTTGGCTTATTTCCGTTGTGTGGATGCTAAAAGTGCTTATGACTCCATTCAATGGCCTAGCCTTATTCTGATTATCGGAATGATGCCATTTTCAACCGCACTTCAAAAAACAGGTGGAGTTGAGTTTGCGGTGAAATGGTTAACACAAATCATTGATGGATGGGGAATGTATCCTGTATTGATTGTGCTCTTTGTTTTTTGTGCATTAGTTGGGTTGTTTATTTCGAATACGGCTACTGCAATTTTGATGGCTCCTATAGCGATTTCTCTTGCGACACAACTTAATGTGTCTCCCGTGCCATTTGCAATGGTCGTGGCGATTGCGGCTTCTGCTGCATTTATGACACCGGTCTCCTCTCCAGTGAATACCATGGTAGTGGGACCAGGTGACTATAAATTTGCTGATTTTATTAAAATTGGTGTACCTTTTACCTTAATTGTTATGTTAGTAACGGTTTTTATTGTGCCAATACTGTTTCCATTTTAAATGAAAAAGAGCGGTCAAAATTGACCGCTCTTTTTATACCTCAGCGAGATTATTTATTTAATTTTGCTTTGTAAGTTGGGTTCATTAAGTTTTCTACAGAAAGAATGTCATCCAATTGTTCTGCTGTTAATAAACCTTTTTCTAATACGACTTCACGTACACCTTTACCGGTTTGAGCACAGATTTTACCTACTAAGTCGCCATTATGGTGACCGATAAATGGATTCAAATAAGTCACGATACCGATTGAGTTGAATACGTAGTTTTCACAAATTTCTTTGTTTACAGTGATACCGTCTACACATTTATCGCGTAAGTTCACGCAAGCATTGGTTAAGATGTCGATAGATTCAAACATTGCTTGACCAATCACTGGTTCCATTACGTTTAATTGTAATTGACCTGCTTCAGATGCGAAAGTAACGGTAGTATCGTTACCAATTACTTTAAAGCATACTTGGTTCACCACTTCTGGAATAACTGGGTTTACTTTTGCAGGCATGATAGAAGAACCTGCTTGTAATTCAGGTAAGTTAATTTCTTTAATACCTGCACGTGGACCAGAAGAGAGTAAACGTAAGTCGTTACATACTTTAGAGAGTTTTACTGCGGTACGTTTTAATGCACCATGAACCATGACATAAGCACCACAGTCAGATGTTGCTTCGATTAAGTTTTCAGCCGGTACGCAAGGTAATCCAGTTACCTCAGCAAGGTGTTTTACTACTAATTCTGTATAACCTTTTGGTGTATTTAAACCAGTACCGATTGCGGTTGCACCAAGGTTGACTTCAAGGAGTAACTCAGCGGTACGTTTTAAGTTACGTACTTCTTCTTCAAGTAATACGGCAAAGGCTTTAAACTCTTGACCAACGGTCATAGGTACCGCATCTTGTAATTGGGTACGACCCATTTTTAAAACTTTAGCAAATTCTTTTGCTTTATTATCGAAACCATCATGTAAGTATTGGATTTTGTCGATAAGTTTCAAAATGCTGTTATATACCGCAATACGGAAACCAGTAGGATACGCATCGTTGGTAGATTGGCTAGCGTTCACGTGGTCCATTGGGTTAATAACATCATATTCACCTTTTTTATGGCCAATTTTTTCAAGTGCGAGGTTAGCAATTACTTCGTTGGTATTCATATTAACAGAAGTACCCGCACCACCTTGATATACATCAGATGGAAATTGATCTAAGCATTTTCCCGTGGTAAGAATTTCATCACAAGCGGCTACAATTGCTTTTGCAATATCACTTGAAATAGCACCTAATTCACCATTCGCTAGGGCAGTTGCTTTTTTTACCATTACCATGCCACGAACAAATTCTGGCACATCAGAAATGGTTACATTAGAAATATTGAAGTTTTCAACCGCTCTTAAAGTATGGATACCCCAGTATGCATCTGCTGGCACATCACGTTCACCTAATAAATCCACTTCTTTTCTGTATTGAGTCATTTTAATCACCTTTCCTGGTTGTTAATTAATTTGGGGTAATTATAGGAATTTAAATTGAAAATAAATTTGACGTGGATCACATTTCAAATAAGACGTATAAGAGATATTTTCATTTCTCGCATAAATTTTTTTAGGGGAAACATCACTTAGCAATATTAATTTTATGCTAATTTTAGTTGCTCACCGATCTTCTCAAAGAGCTTTTGAATGAGTTCAGCACGATGCCCAAGCACTCTAACAACAAATCCACCTTCATTTAATTGAGAAACACCAATCAGTAGCGATTTTTCGCTTTCTTGCTGTTGAAGTGTTTGAACGATTTGTTTAACGTCAGTTGGTGTTTTCTGCAAATTGAGATAAACCAATGAGCCTTGATGTGAAAAATCTTCCATTTGGCTTAATGCGGTCAATTTCATTTGTGCAGGCTGCCATTGAATACAATCCAAAACAAGAGGTTTAGTTTGCCCGTTATTTTGCAACAGCTGAATTTTCAGATGTGAAGAAAATTGACGAAATTCAAAACGTTCATTATTTGCTACTCGACCAATAGCTACAATCTCGCCGTAAATCAGAGTGCTATTGGGCAGTATATTGATAAATGTTTTTTGCTTAAATGCAGAATCCTTATGCAATACCAAAGGGTGGGGAAAATAAAATAAACGGCTATTCTCTTCAAGCTGAATGAACGTGTTTTGTTCAGCAAAATCGCCTTCATTCATTGCCTGAACACGGGTAAAAGCCTGAGTGTTTAAAGAAAGTGCGGTTGATTTTGCGAGTGTTATTTGAATATCGATACGATCCCCAGATAAGAGTCCTGGCGAAGAAGACATCTGAATGGCATTAAGTCCATTCATCCAAGCATCCGCATAAGCAGGTAATGTCATAACTTTAAAAGGTGGGGTAGCAAAATATTCCGCAAGCTGAGTTTTACCGCTTGGAGAAAGTTTAGTTGAGAGTTTGAGCGTACTATTCATAATGGATTAAATTTGTAAAAGCCCCCTCCTAAAGAAGAGGGGGGGGCTTTATCTTACTAAGGCTTTAGGTTCTTCTATATTTTTCAATAAAGCATATTTTTCAATCCAGCCAATTACACCATCTAAATTTTCTTTCTTCATTAAGTTGGTAAAGATAAACGGCTGACCGTTACGCATACGGCGTGCATCACGTTCCATGATACTTAAATTAGCACCAACGAATGGCGCTAGGTCAGTTTTGTTAATCACTAATAAGTCTGAACGGGTAATACCTGGTCCACCTTTACGCGGAATTTTTTCGCCTTGCGCCACGTCAATCACGAAAATAGTCACATCGGCTAAATCGGGGCTAAAAGTCGCAGATAAGTTATCACCACCAGATTCAATAAAGACGATTTCTACATCGGGGAAGCGCGCGACCATTTCATCGACTGCTTCTAAATTCATTGATGCATCTTCACGAATTGCCGTATGTGGGCAGCCGCCTGTTTCCACGCCCATAATTCGCTCAGGAGGCAGTAGGCTGTTTTTCGTTAAAAATTCCGCATCTTCTTGGGTATAAATATCATTGGTAATCACCGCCACGCTATAACGGCTTGCAATTTCACGAGTCAGTTTTTCAATTAACGCCGTTTTGCCTGCACCAACTGGGCCTGCCACGCCAATTTTAATGTAGTTACGCATAATGTTCCTTTTGTGTTGATTATCGTAGAGGTGCTTTTATATCCTCAACGATAAGTAAAAATTCAATAAAAAATGACCGCTCTTACGACATATAAAGTCGCGTATAAAGCACTTCGTGCTGCATCGAGCGGATGTCATTTGCGAGAGTTGCTGCACCCAGCCAATCAAGATTGGGCTCAAGACTTAATTCGACAGCTTGCAAGAGTGCACTACGCAAATCAAACAGAATATCTTGCCCATCCATTTGGCTGAGCGGAATGAGTTTCACTCCATTGGTAATGGTACTAACTGCTGCATTGTAGTAAAACGCATACATGGTATCCGCTTTGGTGAGTCCCATCGCTTGCGCCACCATCGCAAACACAATCGGGAAATAGCCTTGCACGGTTTTATTCTGAATCGCTTGCTGAAATTGACTCAACATTGGGTGTTGTTCATAGCGGATAAAAATTTTTAATAACCGCAAGCCAAGTTTAAAACTGCCTTCGCGGCTTTCTCGCGCAATTTTGGTAGCAGATAACGAATGGTCTAATTCGCACAAGCGCTCAAAATCATTGGTAGCCATGGCTTCAAATGCGAGCGAAAGATAAGCGCCATCATTATACACCCAGTTTTGAAAAAGCTGGGTTTGCACATATTCTTCTAGGCTGGGTTTTGAGACAACAACACCTTGTTGAACAAAGGTTTCTAAACCATTGGAATGGTTAAAGCCCCCGATTGGCAAAGTGGGGTCAACCAAGTGCAACAAGGCACCTAAATCTGCCAGGCTTCGGTTTAATGTTGGTGCCAATTGCCGTCTCCATGATGGTGATAGCCATTATGATCGTGCGAATGCCCGTGTCCTTGTGCAGAGTTAGCTCTTAACGCTTGGCTTAAACGGCGTTCCGCTTTTTGCGGATAAAATCCCGCCGCTTGTAACCATTCGAACATTGGTTTGTCGTACGGCAACGTAACTTCATCGCCATCTAAAAACAGCGGCGAATGTTTATTGCCGATTTCATAACAAGCACGAGCCATTTCTGGCAAGGTTTTCGGCGATAGCACAATCACATCACTCGGTAAAATTTCAATCGCAATCACTAATTCATCGCTGATAAACACCACATCATCGTGTTTTAAACGTTGTCCTTCTTTGAGTAGGCGAAATGCTACTTCACGCCCTGTATTTGTGGTTTTACGCAAAATATTGCGCTCGCTTTCATACCACTGTAATGCCACATGTTCAATGGTTTGATGGGTAATTTTGCCCTCAGCTTGAAGGCTAGTTAAATTGCCTAAAATGGTATCCATAATAGGCAGAATTGGGTTGAGGATTTTCATATTTATAAATTCGAAAGTAGTGCGTGTCATACACGCACTGTCTTTATTATTGAATAGCGTGTATTTTTATTAGAACAAGAAATACCGTTGTCCTAATGGCACCGTATCCACAGGTTCGCAAGTAATGAGCTCACCATCTACACGCACTTCATAGCGTTCTGGATCCACCGTGATTTCAGGCGTAGCATTGTTGTGAACGAGATCTTTTTTACCTACGTTGCGGCAGCCTTTTACGGCAATGGTTTCTTTGTGTAAACCGAATTTTGCACGAATATCAGCTTTTTCAGCGGCTTGGGAAACAAAGAATACCGCTGTTTGTGCTGTTGCTAAGCCTTGTGCACCATACATTGGACGGTAGAATACAGGTTGCGGTGTTGGAATAGAAGCATTTGGATCACCCATTTTCGCGTAGCTAATAAAGCCTTTTTTAATTACTACTTCAGGTTTTACCCCAAAGAACATTGGTTTCCATAACACGATATCGGCAATTTTGCCCACTTCTAACGAACCAATATGATCCGCAATACCATGTGCAATTGCTGGGTTGATAGTGTATTTCGCAATGTAGCGTTTAATGCGGAAGTTATCGTTTCCTTCATTGCCTAGCTCACCACGTTGCATTTTCATTTTATCTGCGGTTTGCCATGTACGAATAACGACTTCGCCAATACGTCCCATTGCTTGAGAGTCTGAACTCATAATTGAGAATACGCCCATGTCATGCAAAATATCTTCCGCTGCAATAGTTTCTGGACGAATGCGGCTATCAGCAAATGCCACATCTTCTGGCACGCGTTTATCTAAGTGATGGCAAACCATCAACATATCCAAATGTTCATCAATGGTGTTTTTCGTAAACGGACGAGTCGGGTTGGTTGAAGCGGGCAATACGTTTGGATACATCGCCGCTTTAATGATGTCAGGCGCATGACCGCCACCAGCGCCTTCCGTGTGGAAGGTGTGAATCACACGTCCATCAATCGCTTTCATGGTATCTTCTAAAAAGCCACTTTCATTTAGCGTGTCGGTATGAATTGCCACTTGAATATCCATTTCATCTGCCACTTTTAAGGCAGAATCAATTACCGCAGGTGTTGCGCCCCAGTCCTCATGGATTTTTAAACCTAATGCCCCCGCTTCAATTTGTTCGCGTAGCGGATCTAAAGTTGAACAGTTTCCTTTGCCAAAAAAGCCTACGTTTACAGGCAATGCTTCTGCAGCTTGGAACATACGTTCCATATACCATGCACCCGGCGTACAAGTGGTCGCGTGTGTA
The DNA here is from genome assembly GCA_032568935.1 of Parahaemophilus parainfluenzae. Classification (GTDB taxonomy): domain Bacteria; phylum Pseudomonadota; class Gammaproteobacteria; order Enterobacterales; family Pasteurellaceae; genus Haemophilus_D; species Haemophilus_D parainfluenzae_AE. The sequence continues at coordinate 19,347 of JAWHBY010000021.1, read as the reverse complement.
CCATCAGCCGGGCCTGTTCCGCCACCAATTAAAGTCGTAACCCCACTTTCAATCGCATGCTGTGCTTGTTGCGGACAAATAAAGTGGATGTGGGTATCGATACCACCAGCTGTTGCAATTAAATGCGCACCGTTATGCACTTCTGTGCTCGCACCGATAATCATATTGGGCGTGACGTTATCCATGGTATCAGGGTTGCCCGCTTGTCCGATGCCGACGATGCGACCATCGCGAATACCAATATCGGCTTTGATAATGCCTAATTTGGCATCAATGATCATCACATTGGTAATCACAAAATCTAATACATTAGGATTGTCGCGAGTTGCGGTGCCGCTTTGCGCCATGCCGTCGCGCACACTTTTACCGCCACCAAATTTACACTCATCACCTTTGGTTAATAAATCTTGTTCGATAGTTGCCCATAAATTGGTATCGCCTAAACGGACTTTATCGCCAACAGTTGGGCCATAAGTTGCTACATATTGTGCTCTTGAAATTGTTAATGCCATCTTGCCCTCCCTTATAATTTGCCATCAATTTGATTATGGAAGCCGTAAATGGTTTGCGAGCCTCCAAAAGCTACTAACTCGACTGATTTCACTTCACCTGGTTCGAAACGTACGGCATTGCCAGATGGGACATTTAAACGCATTCCTCGCGCTAAAGTGCGGTCAAATTTAAGAGCATTATTGGTTTCAAAGAAATGGTAATGGGAACCGACTTGGATTGGACGGTCGCCTGAATTGGTTACTTCGATTGTGACGGTTTTTCTGCCAACATTGGCAATAATATCGCCTTCAGCTAATTGATATTCACCTGGGATCATTTTTAATTCCTTAGTTGTAAATTTTTTCCAATTTTTAACCGCTTGTACTTATTATCTAATCGGATTGTGCACGGTAACAAGCTTCGTGCCATCTGGAAAAGTTGCTTCGATTTGTACTTCATGCACCATCTCGGCAACACCTTCCATCACATTTTCAACAGTGAGCAGCGTTGCACCATATTGCATGACTTCCGCGACACTCATGCCATCTCTCGCTGCTTCTTGTAAATGGCTTGCAATGTACGCGATTGCCTCAGGATAGTTTAATTTTACGCCACGAGCTTTGCGTTTTGCTGCGAGCTCACCGGCTAAAAAGAGCATCAATTTCTCTTGTTCTCTTGATGTTAAATGCATATTGTTGTTCCTTAATTTAGTATTATGCAAAATGCGCTGAATTTTACGTAAAAAAATGAAATAGGAAAAATATTTTATTCGATTTTTTTAATCATGCCCCTTGAAATCATAAAAATCTTCCTTATATAGAGGTTGCATTAACTAATTTTAAGAAGGAAATTAATCATGAATATTCGTCCTTTACACGATCGTGTAATTATTAAACGTGAAGAAGTAGAAACTCGTTCAGCTGGCGGTATCGTATTAACCGGCTCAGCAGCGACTAAATCAACCCGTGCAAAAGTATTGGCTGTGGGTAAAGGTCGTATTTTGGAAAATGGTACCGTTCAACCTTTAGATGTGAAAGTTGGCGATACAGTCATTTTCAATGATGGTTATGGCGTGAAAAGTGAAAAAATCGATGGTGAAGAAGTGTTAATCATTTCTGAAAACGATATTTTGGCGATAGTTGAATAATTTAAATTAAGGAAAAAAGAAAATGGCAGCAAAAGATGTAAAATTTGGTAACGATGCACGCGTAAAAATGCTTAAAGGCGTGAATGTATTAGCAGATGCAGTAAAAGTGACCCTTGGCCCTAAAGGTCGTAATGTCATTTTAGATAAATCATTTGGTGCACCAACAATCACTAAAGATGGTGTATCTGTCGCACGTGAAATTGAATTAGAAGATAAATTTGAAAATATGGGCGCACAAATGGTGAAAGAGGTTGCCTCTAAAGCCAATGATGCAGCTGGTGACGGTACAACAACTGCAACAGTACTTGCTCAAGCTATCGTAAATGAAGGCTTAAAAGCTGTGGCAGCAGGCATGAACCCAATGGATTTAAAACGCGGTATCGATAAAGCAGTAAGTGCGGTTGTTTCTGAGCTTAAAAATTTATCTAAACCTTGCGAAACCTCTAAAGAGATTGAGCAAGTTGGTACAATCTCAGCTAACTCAGACAGCATTGTGGGTCAATTAATTGCTCAAGCAATGGAAAAAGTGGGCAAAGAAGGTGTGATTACTGTAGAAGACGGTACCGGTCTTGATGATGAATTAGCGGTTGTGGAAGGGATGCAATTCGATCGTGGTTACTTATCACCTTATTTCATTAACAAACCAGAAACGGCAACGGTTGAATTAGATAACCCATACATTCTTTTAGTGGATAAAAAAGTATCAAATATCCGAGAATTACTTCCTGTATTAGAAGGTGTGGCAAAAGCGGGTAAACCATTATTAATTATCGCTGAAGACATCGAAGGTGAAGCACTTGCAACCTTAGTGGTGAACACTATGCGCGGTATCGTAAAAGTGGCTGCAGTAAAAGCGCCAGGCTTTGGTGATCGTCGTAAAGCAATGTTACAAGATATTGCGATCTTAACAGCAGGTACCGTGATTTCTGAAGAAATCGGTATGGAACTTGAAAAAGCAACATTAGAAGATTTAGGTCAAGCAAAACGTGTAGTCATCAACAAAGACAATACCACGATTATTGATGGTGTAGGTGATGAAGCACAAATCAAAGGTCGTGTGGCTCAAATTCGTCAACAAATCGAAGAATCAACTTCTGATTATGACAAAGAAAAACTTCAAGAGCGCGTGGCTAAACTTGCCGGTGGTGTGGCGGTAATCAAAGTTGGTGCAGCAACTGAAGTTGAAATGAAAGAGAAAAAAGATCGTGTGGATGATGCATTACACGCAACTCGTGCAGCAGTTGAAGAAGGTATCGTTGCAGGTGGTGGTGTTGCATTAGTTCGTGCTGCAACCAAAGTCGCAGCAACCTTAAAAGGTGATAACGAAGAACAAGATGTAGGTATCAAACTTGCATTACGTGCAATGGAAGCACCACTTCGTCAAATCGTCACTAACGCAGGTGAAGAAGCATCTGTTGTGGCAAGTGCGGTTAAAAATGGCGAAGGAAACTTTGGTTATAACGCAGGTACCGAACAGTACGGCGATATGATCGAAATGGGTATTCTAGATCCAACTAAAGTCACTCGTTCTGCGTTACAATTCGCGGCTTCTGTAGCGGGCTTAATGATCACTACAGAATGTATGGTTACTGATCTTCCAAAAGATGATAAAGCCGATTTAGGCGCTGCCGGCATGGGCGGTATGGGAGGCATGGGCGGAATGATGTAATTCCCCTTTGCGAAAGAAAGTGCGGTCGTTTTTCTTTATAGAAATGCGATCGCATTTTTATTTGTGTGGTGCTACACTTTACTTGTTTTCGATGATTTTATAGGTATAACAATGACAATTTCCCAAACTGAACTTAATCAACAACTCAAATCTGCCGGTATTGGTATTAATGCAACTGAATTACATGGCTTTTTGAGCGGCTTAATTTGTGGTGGACTGAAAGATCAAAGCTGGTTACCGCTTTTATATCAATTCAGTAACGATAACCACGCCTATCCAACCGCATTAATTCAGCCGATTACCGAAATCTATGAACAGATTGGTAAAACCTTAGGGGATGTAGAAGGATTTGATTTTGAATTAGGCTTAACCGAAGATGAGAGCGTGTTTGCACGTGTAGACAGTCTATCAGACTGGGCAAACCAATTTTTACTGGGTTTAGGGCTTGTTCAGACTGAATTGGGTAAAGAAAAAGGCGAAATTGGCGAAGCGGTAGATGATTTACAAGATATTTGTCAGCTTGGTTATGAAGAAGATGATGATGAAGAAGAGCTTGCCGAAGCCTTAGAAGAAATTATTGAATATGTTCGCACCATTGCCATGCTGTTTTACACCCATTTCAACGATGATGCACAAGAAATAAAACCGATATTACATTAAAAGGAGCAAAACATGGATCTCGCATACATGGCGGCATTACCGCAAGAGGAATTTACAGAACGTCGTCAAAAAGTATTCGCACAAATGCAGCCAAATTCTGCTTTATTGCTATTTTCCGAAATTGAAAAACGTCGTAATAACGACTGTGATTTTCCTTTCCGTCAAGACAGTTACTTTTGGTATTTAACGGGATTTAATGAGCCAAATGCAGCGTTGTTATTGATTAAAACGGAAGAAACTGAAAAGACGGTTGTATTTCTTCGTCCGCGAGATCCTTTGCTTGAAACCTGGAATGGCCGCCGGTTAGGCGTTGAGCGCGCACCGCAAAAACTCAATGTTGATGAAGCCTATTCTATCGATAATTTTCAATCTGAATTTCCAAAATTAACGGAAAAATTGACCGCACTTTATCATGTGTCCGATCGTCATTCTTGGGGTGATAAATTATTAGCTGAAAGTGCGGTGAAATTTTACGCAGTTTTTGATTGGCAGCCGATGTTAAGTGAAATGCGCTTAATCAAATCTCCAAACGAAATTCGCTTAATGCAGCAAGCGGGACAGATTACTGCGTTCGGACATATTAAAGCGATGCAAGTGACTCGTCCAAATCGTTTTGAATATGAAATTGAAAGCGAAATTCTGCATGAATTTAATCGTCACGGTGCAAGATTTCCTTCTTATAATTCCATTGTTGCTGGTGGTGATAACGCCTGTATTTTGCACTACACTGAAAATGATCAACCTTTGAAAGATGGCGATCTTGTGTTGATTGATGCAGGCTGTGAGTTTGCTATGTATGCAGGCGATATAACACGTACGTTCCCTGTAAATGGTAAATTTACCGAGCCACAACGTGAGATTTATGAATTAGTGTTAAAAGCACAAAAACGTGCGATTGAGTTATTAGTGCCAGGTAATTCAATTAAACTGGCGAATGATGAAGTGATCCGTATTAAAACTCAAGGCTTGGTGGATTTAGGCATTCTGAAAGGGGATGTAGATAAGCTGATTGAAGAAAAAGCTTATCGTCAATTTTATATGCATGGCTTAGGCCATTGGCTTGGCTTGGATGTGCACGATGTTGGCCGCTATGATGATGATCGTAGCCGCACGCTTGAAGTGGGGATGATCATCACTGTTGAGCCAGGTATTTATATTTCAGAAGAGGCGGATGTGCCAGCTCAATATAAAGGCATTGGTGTGCGTATTGAGGATAACTTGCTAATGACTGAATATGGCAATAAAAATCTGACCGCGGCGGCACCAAAAGAAATCGATGATATTGAAAATTTAATGAAAAATTGAGAAGAATTCTCAAAATTGTGATCTAGTGCAAGTTTTTTGTGCAGTTAAGGTGCTAATATACTGTTAGATAAAAAAGACCAATCAAATCAGTAAGGAGTCGATTATGTACAAACACGTTTTAGTTGCGGTAGATCTTTCTGACGAAAGTGAATTTCTACTCAAAAAAGCCGTGGGAATTGCAAAACGTAATGATGCGCAACTTTCCATTATTCATGTAGATGTAAACTTCTCGGATCTCTATACTGGTTTAATTGATGTCAATATGTCATCAATGCAAGATAGAATCTCGAGTGAAACCCAAAAAGCGCTAATTAATTTAGCGGAACATGCTGGTTATCCAATAAAAGAAAAATTGAGCGGTAGCGGTGATTTAGGTCAAGTTTTGACAGACGCTATTGATCAGTATGATGTAGATCTACTAGTGACAGGTCATCACCAAGATTTCTGGAGTAAATTAATGTCTTCAACACGTCAAGTGATGAACACCATTAAAATTGATATGTTGGTTGTGCCACTTCGCGACGAATAGTGATCAAAAATTATTTTTAGCCCTATTAAAATAACGTAAATTTTAACCGCACTTCTCAATTAATGCAGTAGAGTGCGGTTTTCTTTTTTAAGATCAGTGAAAAAGCCTTTTTCTCTAGGTCAAAATATGCAAGAATAGTGAGCTTTTTTATAAATCGTGATCGAGATAGAGACACAAGGTTTTATCAATGAAAACAACAGCAGAAATTAGACAGTCATTCCTTGATTTTTTCCATAGCAAGGGGCATCAGGTCGTCGCAAGTAGTTCACTTGTGCCTGAAAATGATCCGACATTGCTTTTCACTAATGCCGGTATGAACCAATTTAAAGACGTGTTCCTTGGTATGGATAAACGTCCTTACTCACGTGCGACAACTGCACAACGTTGTGTGCGTGCAGGTGGTAAGCATAATGACTTAGAAAACGTCGGTTATACGGCGCGTCACCATACTTTCTTTGAAATGCTTGGCAACTTTAGTTTTGGCGACTATTTCAAACATGATGCGATTAATTTTGCGTGGGAGTTCTTAACCTCTCCACAATGGCTTGGGTTACCAAAAGAAAAATTATGGGTAACCGTGTATGAAACCGATAATGAAGCTTATGATATTTGGCATAAGGAAGTCGGTGTGCCAGCAGAGCGTATTATTCGTATCGGTGATAACAAAGGTGCGCCTTATGCATCAGATAACTTCTGGGCAATGGGTGATACCGGTCCTTGTGGTCCATGTACCGAAATTTTCTACGATCACGGCGATCATATTTGGGGTGGTCCTCCGGGTTCACCTGAAGAAGATGGTGACCGTTATATCGAAATTTGGAACGTGGTATTCATGCAATTTAACCGTCAAGCCGACGGCACAATGGAAAAATTACCACGTCCATCTGTTGATACTGGGATGGGGTTAGAGCGTATTTCTGCTGTATTACAGCACGTAAACTCTAACTATGAGATCGATATTTTCCAAAAATTAATTGTGAAAACAGCTGAAATCGTCGGAACAACAGATTTAACCAATAAATCATTACGCGTAATTGCAGACCACATTCGTTCTTGTGCCTATTTAATTGCAGATGGCGTAATTCCATCAAACGAAGGTCGCGGTTATGTATTACGTCGTATTATCCGTCGAGCAGTACGTCATGGTCACTTGTTAGGTGCTAAAGAAGCATTCTTCTACAAACTTGTGCCAACCTTAATTGAAGTCATGGCGGAAGCCGGCAAAGAAGTTAAGGAAAAACAAGCGAATGTCGAAAAATTACTTCGTTTAGAAGAAGAACAATTTGCTCGTACATTAGAGCGCGGATTAAGCTTATTAGACGATGCGCTTGCTCAAGTGAAAGATGGTGTGTTGTCAGGTGAAGTTGCCTTTAAACTTTATGATACTTATGGCTTCCCACTTGATTTAACGGCAGATGTATGTCGTGAGCGTGATATTGCAATTGATGAAGCTGGTTTTGAGCGTGAAATGGAAGCGCAACGCTTACGCGCACAATCTGCAAGCCAATTCGGCATGGATTACAACAATGTTATTCGTGTAGAAGGTGAAACGAAATTTGAAGGTTATACTGAATCAGAATCTTTAGCCAAAGTGACCGCACTTTTCCATGATGGTAAATCAGTAGACAATATTACTGCAGGTCAAAGTGCTGTCGTTATTTTAGAAAATACCCCATTCTATGCAGAATCAGGTGGTCAAATTGGCGATAGTGGTTATTTAATCTCTCAAGGTGTTCAGTTTAATGTAAAAGATACTCAAAAATATGGTCAAGTGTTCGGTCATATTGGTGAGTTAGAACAAGGTACTTTAAAAGTCGGACAAACAGTCAATGCGGTTGTAGATGCAGAAAGACGTCATCAAACATCACTTAACCATTCTGCAACACACTTATTACATGCTGCATTGCGTCAAGTTTTAGGTCACCATGTAGTGCAAAAAGGATCATTAGTATCCGATACCGCATTACGTTTTGACTTTGCTCATCCGGAAGCGATTACCAAAGCACAGCTTAACGAAATTGAAACGTTGGTAAACCAAAAAGTACGTGAGAATTTTGTAATTCAAACGGACGTGATGAATATCGAAGCGGCAAAAGCAAAAGGTGCAATGGCGTTATTCGGTGAAAAATATGCTGATGTGGTACGTGTTTTAACAATGGGAGATTTCTCTATTGAACTTTGTGGTGGCATTCATGCTAAACGTACCGGTGATATCGGTTTATTTAAAATTGTGGCGGAAACTGCAGTTGCAGCAGGTGTTCGTCGTATTGAAGCGGTAACGGGTGAAAATGCAATTAATTGGTTACATAACCAACAACGTATTCTTACTCAAAGTGCAGATTTATTTAAATCTGACGTTAATACCCTTGTTGAGAAAATTCAGCAACTTCAAGATAAAGCGAAGAAAGCTGAAAAAGAATTACAGGGATTAAAAGAAAAAGCCGCAATGCAGGCGGGTTCCGATTTAGTGAAAAGTGCGGTTAAAATTAACGATATTTCTGTAATCGTACATCAACTAGACGGAATTGAAACTAAATCGTTACGTGTGATGGTTGATGATTTGAAAAATCAACTTGGTTCAGGCGTAATTGTATTTGCATCTATTTTAGATGATAAAGTCAACCTTGTCGTTGGCGTAACAAGCGATTTAACTACTAAAGTGAAGGCTGGTGAGCTAGTGAATTTAATGGCTCAGCAAGTTGGTGGAAAAGGCGGTGGTCGCCCTGATATGGCAATGGCAGGAGGCTCCCAACCAGAAAATGTGAGTTTAGCATTAACAGTCGCAAAAAACTGGTTAAGCAATAATCTGTAGTACAAGCAGGTCGGTGGGATGCCGATCTTTACTTGATTGATAGGGATATCTAATAAATGCAAACTAAGGAGATAAAAGATGTTAATCTTAACTCGAAAAGTTGGCGAAAGTGTTCTTATTGGGGACGATATTTCTATCACGGTTTTGAGTGTACGTGGAAACCAAGTCAAACTCGGTGTGCAAGCGCCTAAAGAAGTATCTGTTCACCGAGAAGAAATTTACCAACGAATTCTGCAGTCAAAAGATGAACATGTAGACGGCACATCTTAGGTTTACGAGTTTTATGAATGTTTTAACATTCTGTTTATACTTTAATTAACGTTTTTTCAAAAATTAAACCCATTGGTTTGCAAAATTTAAAATAACGGAAATTTCAGTGATAAAGGGTAGAGAGGGAACTTTTCCAACTTAAATCTATCAAAGCTTAATAAATAATGACCGCACTTTTTCAGAGAAGTGTGGTCATTCCATATTTAAATAAAAAGGAAAATCAATGAAAGCAATTATTCCTGTAGCAGGTCTGGGTACCCGTATGTTACCGGCAACAAAAGCGATTCCAAAAGAAATGTTAACGCTTGTGGACAAACCACTGATTCAATATGTTGTGAATGAATGTGTGGCTGCAGGCATCAAAGAGATTGTGTTAGTCACACATTCATCTAAAAATGCTATTGAAAACCACTTTGATACGTCTTTTGAGTTGGAAACAATGTTAGAGAAACGTGTTAAACGCCAGCTTCTAGAAGAGGTGCGTTCTATTTGCCCTAAAGATGTAACTATTATGCATGTTCGTCAAGGCAATGCGAAAGGTTTGGGGCATGCGGTGTTATGTGGTCGCCCAGTTGTTGGAAATGAGCCATTTGCAGTGGTGTTACCTGATGTGCTTTTAGCGGATTTTACGGCAAATCAAAAGAAAGAAAATCTTTCTGCGATGATTAAACGTTTCAAAGAAACCAAAGCGAGCCAAATTATGGTAGCGCCTGTTTCCGCAGATGAAGTGAGTAGCTATGGTATTGCTGATTGTGGTGGCGTAGAGTTAAAAGGTGGTGATAGCGTCAAAATTAACAGCATTGTTGAAAAACCCTCTGTTGAAGATGCACCATCAAATCTTGCGGTTGTAGGTCGTTATGTATTCTCTGCTGAAATCTGGGATTTATTAGAAAGAACACCTGTTGGTGTGGGGGATGAAATCCAATTAACGGATGCGATCGATATGCTTATAGAGAAAGAGATTGTTGAAGCATTCCATATGACTGGAAGAAGCTTTGACTGTGGTGATAAGATTGGCTATATGGAAGCTTTTGTAGAATATGGTCTTCGTCATGATAAATTAGGCAAAGAGTTTAAAGCTTTCCTAAAAGATCTTGCAAAAACCTTATAATTGATTGAAACCACCGAAAGGTGGTTTTTATTTATCTTATCTAGATTGCTATACTTTTAGCCGTCTAGATTGTTATTTTGGTTATTTTTCATTAAAATACAGACAAATTATCAGGTTATTTAAGGTGCATTATGGCAAACTGGGATGGCAAATATATTAGCCCTTATGCAGAACATGGCAAAAAGAGCGAACAAGTCAAAAAAATTACAGTTTCTATTCCGATTAAAGTATTGGAAATTCTGACAAATGAGCGTACTCGTCGTCAGTTAAAAAGTTTGCGCCATGCAACAAACAGTGAATTGCTTTGTGAGGCATTCTTGCATGCTTTTACAGGTCAGCCATTACCGACTGATGCAGATTTAATGAAAGAACGTCATGATGAGATTCCTGAAAATGCCAAAGAAATCATGCGTGATTTAGGCATTGATCCTGAAAGCTGGGAATATTAATTTTATCCTTTTAATCCTTCCAAAATACTGCATTCAGGGCAATCATTGCCCTGACAAGCGTTATGCCATCGCTCTAATTCCTCTACCATTTTTTGCAAGTGATGAATTTGCTCATTCAATGTTTTAATATGCTGTGTCGTGAGTGCTTTCACTTCTCGGCTACTACGATTAGGATTATCCTGTAATTGCAAAAGTTGGTGAATTTGTTGGAGTGAAAAACCTACATCTCGAGAGTGACGAATAAAACGTAGTCGTTCTAAATCCTTTTCTTCATAATGGCGATAACCGGAAAGGCTTCGCTGTGCTGGTTTTAATAAGCCGAACTTCTCATAATCTCGAATTTGTTTACTTGATAAACCCACTAATTTTGCCACTTCACTAATGTTCATAAAAAATCCTTGACCTTAACCTTGTGTTAATGTTTATAGTAAGCTCAATTTCAATCTATATCAATAATTAAGGAGTAAATATGAAATCAATTACATTACATGTAACAGGGATGACTTGTGGTGGTTGTGTGAAAAGCGTCACAAGAGTGTTGGAAGAGCTTAATGGCGTAGAAAAAGCTGTTGTAACACTTGATGACGGTAAAGCGGTGATTACCTTTGATGAAAGTGCGGTTAGTATTGCACAATTAATTGAAACAATTGAAGAGGCAGGTTTTGATGCAACAGAATAAAAAAATAGCCATTCAAATCGAGGGAATGACCTGCCAATCCTGTGCTAATCGGATTGAGAAAGTATTGAATCGAAATGATTTTGTCTCTGACGCGGGCGTGAATTTTGCGGCAGAGGAAGCGCACGTAGTATTTGATTCATCTCAGGCTTCAGAACAAGATATTTTGACAATTATTCAAAAAGCGGGATTTAATGGCATTCTAAAGCAAAATGTGCTGCCTAGCGCACCTAATGAAACGAAGATTAGTCCGCGTTTATGGTTGCTTTTGTTCATTAATATTCCTTTTTTAATCGGAATGATCGGAATGATGTTTAATCATCATTCTTGGATGATACCACCAATGTGGCAATTTGTTCTTGCGAGCATTGTGCAACTTTGGTTAGCTATTCCTTTTTATAAAGGTGCGATTGGTAGTATTCGAGGTGGTTTGGCCAATATGGATGTACTCGTGAGTACTGGTACGTTGGTGATTTATCTCTATTCGGTCTTTATGCTGTTTTATTATCAGTCAATGGGGCATGATGGCGCATCTCATGTCTATTTTGAAGTATCGGTGATGGTCATCGGTTTCGTCAGCCTTGGGAAATTTCTTGAGGAAAGAACGAAGAAACAAAGCTTAAACAGTTTAGGGCTATTATTACAACTCACCCCAAAACAAGTCAGTGTTCAACGTGAAAATCATTGGGAGACGATTCCTCTCGATCAAGTAAAAATAGGCGATATTTTACGAGCTAATCAAGGTGAACGTATTGCAGCTGATGGCGTAGTTGAACAGGGGAGTGGTTGGTGCGATGAGAGTCATTTAACCGGTGAATCTCAACCATTAGAAAAAATGTCTCAAAGTCCTGTGCTTGCGGGGGCAATGGTGACACAAGGTAGCCTTATTTATCGAGCCAATCAACTCGGTCAGCAAACCCTATTGGGCGATATGATGAAAGCGCTCTCAGAAGCGCAAGGTACAAAAGCTCCTATTGCTCGTTTTGCTGATAAAGTTGCTGCTGTATTTGTACCTGCCGTGTTATTGATTTCTGCGATAACATTTGGATTAACCTGGTGGATAAAAGGAGATTGGGTTACCGCCTTAATTCATTCGGTTGCTGTGTTAGTTATCGCTTGTCCTTGCGCATTAGGGCTTGCCACACCTGCTGCCATAATGGTCGGTATGGGCAAAGCAGTCAATGCAGGGATTTGGTTTAAAGATGCGGCATCTATGGAAGAGGCGGCGCATGTGGATACGGTGGTATTAGACAAAACAGGAACGCTAACTCAAGGAGAGCTCAAAATCGCCGCTGTTTGGCAACCACAAAGTGCGGTCTATTCTGAGGAAGATTTGTATCGTATTGCGGCTTCCGTTGAGCAAAATGCCAATCATCCTTTAGCTAAAGCGATAGTCCTGGCTGCACAGGAAAAATCACTTGAAATTCCGACCGCACTTTCAGTTCATTCAGAAGTGGGTATGGGCATCTCAGCTCATATTGACGGAATAGGTTTGGTTAAAGTCGGTAAGCCGACTTATTGTGAATTAACCTTACCAGATAATATGCCTCAAATTTGGCAAATCGCGAGTATTGTTGCGGTATCTGTAGATAATAGTCCAATTGGTGCTTTTGCATTAGCAGACAGTCTAAAAGAGGATAGTTTGCAAGCGATTCAACGCTTACATCAACATAATATTGATGTGGTGATGATGAGCGGTGATCAACAATCTGTCGTTGATTATGTTGCCCAGCAAGTAGGTGTGAAAACTGCACGGGGTAATTGTAGTCCACGTGATAAAGCTGCCTATATTGAAACATTACGTCAGCAAGGTAAAGTTGTGGCAATGGTTGGTGATGGTGTGAATGATGCACCCGCATTAGCAATGGCTAACGTAAGCTTTGCGATGAAATCAGGTTCTGATGTTGCAGAACAAACTGCATCGGCAACACTGATGCAACATTCAGTTGATCAGTTAGTTGATGGGTTAATGATTTCCAGAGCAACATTAAAGAATATTAAGCAAAACTTATTCTTTGCTCTCATTTACAATGTACTAGGTATTCCACTTGCCGCATTGGGCTATTTAAGTCCTGTATTAGCGGGCGCAGCAATGGCGATGAGTTCACTTTCGGTACTATCCAATGCATTGCGATTAAAACGAGTGAAAATTAGATAAGAAAAAGGCGATATGAAAATATCGCCTTTTGTTTGAACTAACTTTGTTTCCATACTGGAAGTTGAATCGTGACGGCAAGTCCACCTAAATTACTCTGTTCAGCCCAGACCTTTCCCTGATGCTCATTCACTACATTTGCAACGATAGTCAAACCTAATCCGGTCCCACCAGTAGCCCTAGTTCTTGTTTCATCAACACGATAAAATGGCTTGAAAATTTTTTCAAATTCTTCAGGTGGCAAACCAAGTCCATTGTCATCAACTCGGATTTGAACATAATCATTTTCTTGAACATTTCTATGCAAGGAAATAGTCAGGACAATTCTGTTTTTAGTATATTTTAGTGCGTTACGAATAATATTTTCAATAGCGCTTGTGAGTAGTCTTAAATTACCATAAATGGTGTGTTGCTCTGGATGTAAAATTGAAATATTGACATCACAAATTATTTTACGTTGCTCTGCTTCAAATAATGCATCTTTGATAACGTCAGTCCAAAGATGATCGATTGTAAATAGATTATGCTCCATTTGAGAATGCATTTTTTGACGAGAAATGAGGAGTAGCTCGCTAATCATTTTATCCATTCTTGATATTTCTTTCTCAATTCTTTCAACAGCATCTATATTACCTACTTTGTGACGAATAAGTGCTGTGGAGAGTTGTAATCTGGTTAACGGGGTTTTTAATTCATGTGAAATAGATGAAAGTAAATTATGTTGGTTAGAGATTAAATTATTAATAGCAATGGACATTTTGTTAAAGCTTTGTCCGACCTCTCGTAGTTCAGAAGGGCCTTGATTAGCTAGTTCGTTATCTACCTTGAAATCACCCAGTGCAACACTATTAGCGGCTTTTTGTAGCTTGGTGATAGGCTTAACAATTGTATAAGTAAACCACCAAAGTAAGGGGGTTGTAATAATTAGGGTCATGAGTAGTAGTACCCATGGATGGTTTAGCATATAGCGTAATACTTCTTGCTGTCCGTTAACTCTTGATATAAAAAAGAGCTCAGAGGCTTCTTCAGCATCGCCTATATATACTTTAAAGGGACCTGCAATTTGGATATCTCTGAAGGTTTTTCTTTGTGGGATAGTAAAGTTAGTTGATTCATCAAAAAATTGAAGGATATGTGTTTTTTCTTCTCCTAGTGCACCAAATACTTCTTTATTTGGTGTAATTAAAACTGGGCGTGCTGAGTCAAATTTATCTGTAGGAAGAACAGGAACACCCGCTAGAAGTCCTTTAATTTTATTATTTCGAATAGACTCAACGAGTTTTTGTTGATAAGTGGCTATTTCATTATCATCAAGCTCAGAATATAAATGCCCATCGAAATAAGGAAGAATGACTAGAAGAGTCGTCATTACAAACAACGCAATCCAGAAAACGGAGAATGTACGTATGGTTAAACGGTTTAAACTAAGTTTTTTTGTATACATTATTCACAAACCAATAAATAACCACGACCACGTAATGTTTTTAGCCATGGCATACCATTTTTTCTTTCAGGAAGTTTTTTGCGTAAGTTTGACATATGCATATCAATTGAGCGATCAAAAGGAGATAAATTTTTTCCTAGAACATTTACACTGAGTTCTTCTCTAGAAATAATTTGTCCAGGGTTTAGAGCCAATTTATATAGCAGGGCAAATTCAGAGCCAGTCAAAGATAAATCAATACCCTGGTAAGAGGCTTGTTGAATTCCAGGATGTAGTATTAATTCATCAAATTCTAGCGTCTTGTCTTCTTTTGATGATATTTGATCTGATTGTGAGTCAAGTTCAGAAGAGCCTACTCTACGTAAAATTGCTTTTATACGAGCAACTAATTCTCGATCGTTAAATGGTTTAGGAAGATAATCGTCAGCACCTAGTTCAAGTCCTAATACTCGATCAATTTCTTCTCCCCGAGCGGTGAGCATCATTACTGGAATATTCGATATTTGGCGAATTTTCTTGAGCGTTTCAATGCCGTTTAAAACAGGCATCATTACATCCAATAAAATTAACTGGTGGCTTGCATTTAGTTTATCTAATGCTTCTTGACCATTATTGGCGACCTCGACTTCAAAACCTGTCAGTCTTAATACTTCTGCAAGCAAATCAGTTAGCTCAATATCATCATCGACTAATAGAATTTTTGACATTTTTATTCCCTTGTAATACAACGAACCTGCTTGATGTTGCAAGCAGGTTTTGTTTTTTAATTATTACCAGAATTTCCACCAGCTTTCCTTGCCTGTATTTTCAGGAGTGCTGATGATCGTATTATTTTCGTCTTGTTTTGCTACTTCAGGTAATGGTTTATCTAATTCAGCACTGCTTACTAAACCGTTTTGATCAAATTTTACCGTAAATGTGTGCTGTTCAGGTTTTTGGTAAGAGTGTTGTTGTAAGAATACGTAATACCAAGTTAAGTTACTATAAGGATCAATTAAAACCGGTGTGCCAAGTAAATATTGTACTTGTTGCGCTGTCATGCCCGGTTTTACTTGTGCTACCGTTGATGCTTCTAAATAGTTACCTTGTGGAACATCAATACGATAAACGACTTTTTGTACCGTTGAGCAAGAAGTTAAACTTAATGCTAAAACAACTACACCTAAAAATGTTCTTAATTGCATATTTTTTACCTTTTACTGCAAAGTTATGTCGAATGATACCGAAACTTTATGATCTTGCCAAATTAATTATCGCACTTTAATGCTTTTTGAAGTTGATCTTTCAGATTTGGTGGTATCCCTTTGATTGTTAAAGTATCTGTGAGTGGATCCCATTCAATACGATTATTCAATAAATCCGCATTAAAACTTAATGTTACCCCCTTACCAGAACCTGAAAATTTCGTTAATGTTTTTAAGGCTGAGCGTACTGGCGGAATGGTTTCTTCCAAGCCGTAATCTTGCTCTTCTGTAAAGGTAACAAAAGGGCGCTCGTTTAGAGTAGGTAAATTCGCTGAAAGTTCAGTTAAGGCAATTTCATCACCGCTTGCTAATTGACCTTTACAGTATTCAAATACCTGTTTTTTCACTGCTTGAGTTTGTTCTTTATTCAATTCACCCTGTTCACAGTAGTCACTTACTGCTTGTAATAAGCATTGGTTTTGAACTTGTGGATTTAAACCTTCTTTCGCCCCCAAGAAATCCATAAAGAAGTCACTGATTTTACGGCCAACACGACCTTTAATAAAAGTAAGGTAGCGGTTTGAGTTTGCGTTTACTTGCAAATCCGTTAGGTTTATACGTGCAGCAATATCAAATTGTGTGATATCTAAGTATTCCGTACGGCGAATTTCAAGATTTTCGTCAACTAACATGCTGATACGACTATCTAATAGTGCGATGAATAGGTAGTCAGTTGCTAAAAAGTTGTATTGACATAGGATTAGTGTGCCACTATCAGCAAAATTATATTTGCCCAATTCTTGCGCTAATAATTTTGTGGATTGTTGGCTGAAATTTAAAAAATTGATTTCATTTTCTAATAAACGATTCAGATCTTGTGCGAAAATGGAATTTTCTTGGAAGACACCAAATGCTTTACCTTTATTTTGATAGCCTTGATGTAGTTGCAACATCATTTGTTCGATTTCTGGCGTAATAGTGAGAAGTTCATCACGCAACACGCTTTCCATCATAGTGGTTTCATTTTCAGCGTGCTTAACTAGTTGATGTAGCACGATTTGATTAACCGTAATGCTCATAATTTTTTCCTTCGTAAAATTTACCTTAAATTATAACCGCACTTTTTAAGCAAGAAAAAAGAAATTATTCAGATTGGACAAATTATCGGGTATGATATGAGAAGTTTTTTGTATTTAGAACAGGCTTAAACATTCCAAATGGCTCAACATTCAAAGTATTCCGATGGGCAAGTTAATGCCATCATTAACGACATGATTAGCGTACTTGAAACTCACAAAGCACCCGTTGATCTTTCGCTTATCGCTTTAGGCAATATGGCCAGTAATTTATTGACCACTAGCGTACCAGCCGCACAGCGTGAAGCATTAGCACAAGCCTTTGCCAACTCTCTAATGAATTCGGTAAAAATAAAATAAAATGTTTTGGTTTAAAAAAAGCAAATTTAACGGGCGTGAATACCGTGAAGAAACCTCACGAAAAATTTCGTGGGGACATTGGTTTGCTTTTTTTAACATTATCATCGCAATTCTTATTGGCAGTCGTTATGCCTTTCTCATTGACTGGCCCGACACATTACTCGGCAAAATTTATTTCTTCATCAGCTTATTAGGCCATTTCAGCTTTTGTGTTTTTGCCCTGTATTTGCTGGTTATTTTTCCACTGAGTTTTATCATCAAAAATCACCGCACTTTCCGTGGACTAACGGTAATTATTGCCACGATTTGCACCACATTACTGCTGTTTGATACAGAAGTTTTTAACCGCTTTAATATCCACCTTTCTTCTATTGTTTGGAATTTGTTAGTGAACCCTGAAAAGGGCGATCTCTCACGGGATTGGCAAATTTTCTTTGCGCCAATGCCGATTATTTTGCTAATCCAAATGCTTTTCTCCCGTTGGAGTTGGGAAAAATTACGTAGTTTAGAGCGTCAGAAATGGCTGAAGAAAGTGGGATTAGTTCTGACTTCCACGTTTGTCGCGACACACTTAATTTACGCTTGGGCGGATGCATTTTTATATCGTCCGATTACCATGCAGCGTTCTAATTTCCCTCTTTCTTATCCAATGACCGCACGAACATTTTTGGAAAAACAAGGATTTATTAATGCGGAAACATATTCTCAGCGCTTAGAGCAAGAAGGCCGTTTGGATGCATTAAAAATTGATTATCCGAAAAAAGATCTTCAGTTTGAGCAAGTTGAAAACAAACCAAATATTCTCGTGATTACCGTTTCAGGCTTACGTTATGATGCGCTAACGAGCGAGAAAATGCCTAAATTGTTCGAGTTTGCCACAAGCTCTACTCAATTTACGAATCATTACAGCAGCGGCAATACGAATAATGCCGGCTTAGTAGGCTTATTCTATGGACTGAATGCAAATTATACGGACAGTATTTTGAGTAATCACACACCGTCGGTATTAATTAAAAAGCTACAAGACGAGAAATATCAATTTGTTGCTTATTCGTCTACGGCATTCAAAGACAGCTTATTTAAACAAGCCTTGTTCCGTAATGTGAAATTACCTAAAGTGAAAGCCTCTTCGCCAAAAGAAGCGATAAATAGCGTTTTATCTCTCTTAAAAGAGGATAAACCTTGGTTTGCTTATGTGGATTTAGATATTGCGGATCTAACGGAAGAAAATTACACCAAATCGCTTGCGGAGATTGATCAACAAATTGATACTACTTTAGCATCAGTTTCTTTAGAGAATACGATTGTTATTATTACGGCAGAGCATGGTACAACGTTTAATAAACTGGATGAAAAAGCACAAGAAAACTATTTTGGTCGTGATGAAATCCAGGTGCCATTTATTGTTTACTGGAAAGATTTGCCGATACAAGAAGTGACAAAATTAACAAGCCATACCGATTTATTGCCAGCATTGATGTCATTGATCTTTAAAGTGAAAAATCCAGTTTCGGATTATGCACAAGGTCGTAATTTATTTGAACTTAATGGTGACCCTTGGGTATTGGCATCGAATTTCCGTTGGAATGTCATTATTCAGCCGGATGGCACACAGTATCATATTGATCGCAAAGGAAACTATAAGAAATTTGACCGTACTTATACTGAACAATCTTCAAGCCGCCCACCACTCGGCTTGTTCTTAGATGTTTTCAAACAAGAGCGTTCTTTTGTCAATAAATAGATAGCTTTTTTGTGCTTAAAATCTTATACTTTGCACTCAGTTGAAAGACTGAAAAGATGTTATTAATTAAAATCTGCGAATTTTTCATAACATTGCAAATAATTCACAATAGACCAGAACCTTATTGGGTTTGCTTTTCAATTAATACACTTCTCGTCTCTCTTTTCCTTTCTTTTTTGGCGGAGTTATTATGAGAAATCACGTTCGTAGCTTTAAAACGTTTATTCGAGACGAAATTATTAAAAAAGGTGGCTGGGTTAATGC